>VBBV01000097.1 GCA_005883695.1 Candidatus Bathyarchaeota archaeon
AAGCAACCGAGAAGAGCGCCCTGATAGCACATGTCGCCAGTCAGCCGCTTTTCTAGAGGCCAGATCTTCTTCTCCAACCAGTCTCTAAGCTCTAAGTCGTCTGCGTAACCGCGAAACAGCGTCATAGAGACATGAGTGTGCGTGTTGATGAGGCCAGGGATCAGCACCTTCCGGCTACAATCGATCACTTCATCCGTCGATGCGGCATTGACCCTGCCGACCTGATCAATCCTTCCGTCAGCTATTCGAACGGAGGCGTTTGCCAAGATACGTCGTTGCGGGTCCTGGGTGACTATCCAATCACAGTCCTTCAGGACAAGACCCATGGGTGTCACTCTTGGTTGAGACTTGCTTGCGGGATTACTGTTCTTGAAGCCTTGTAACGAGAGTCCAGCAGCTTGGTAAGGGCTAGTGCTCGGCTTCTGCCTAATCCTGCGCCGACGGCGATCTCTGTCATTGATGCTGAGAAGACTTTCCTCAGTGACCCAAAATATCCGAGTAGTTGTTCTGCCATCCGTGGACCTATCCCAGGAAGTGAGCCGAGGACCGATAGTTGGAGTCGGTTAAGATCTTTGCTTCTTGGTTTTCGGACGATTACGGGAGGTCCACCTGAGCCTTTTGTGTGTCGTCCTCCTTTTCCAAGCGTGAATAGGAACTGAGCGGTTTGTTTTCCGTCCGGTGTGAAGAACATGTTGAGGCCGAAGTCGAGAACCGATGATATGAGCGCTCCCCATAATGACCGCGAGTTACGAACGCGTTTCAACTCTTCCCAGAGGTCACCTTCAACCACAAGCATACTAGTACGATATGCTTCTCCCATCCGGTGTGCCTGATCGAAGAGTCTCCCGCTGTAGAGTGAGGAGACGAAGTCTCTCACCGACTTTCGCTCAACAGCATAAGAACCCACCACGTAGTCGGCGACGTCAAGTACTCGAAACTCAATGGGTACACCTAGAGATCGCAGTTCATCAGGTACGCCTGAGGGTCGCTCTCGCTCATCAATGATGATACGCTGCAAAGCTCTGTTCTTCAGCCCCTACCGAGATGCGGCTCACAAAAGATTATGCTACGGAAATCGCTAGGATTCAGCATCAGATAGGGCAGAGGTTGGGTTTGGTTTGGACAAACTGGCTGAGCGAGCTTTCGTCGTCAGGGGAGAGCAAGTGTCCAATGAGCAGTAACATCTGTCCACGATGCGGAAAGCCTGTCAAGCTGCCACAAGAGGAAGTTACGATCGTCCGAAACAGAGTGGGCCGAAACAAGTTCGAGGACCGGATGGTGCACAAAGTTTGCCCGACGGGCCAGCCCGTCCTGGGCCAAGTTGGAGGCCAAGAATACTGCACAAACTGTGGACACGCTAAGAGCATTCATTCTCCAAGATGTTCCTACTCCAGCTTCGGTTATCACTGCGAATGCAAGGGATTCCGCAAATAGAATAGGAAGCAACTCTTTTACCCGACTCTAGACGAGAAGGACCGATTTGCAAATCCTATCCTATGACCTGTTCCTCGATGTCGACTTTTGGAAACTGCGTTTTGATGGGAAGGTCAGGATAAGACTCGAATCTGAAAGTGATGTCAAGCTGAATTCTGTGCAGCTCGAAATTCTCGGAGTTGATACGAACGGAAGGCCAGTCAAAAGCAATCTGGAGGGAGAAGACCTCACGGTCAAGACCGGAAAATTCGCGGGAGAACTCAGTATCAGATACCGAGGCTCCATCTCTGACAAGCTCGTAGGTTTCTATAAGGCAGCGTATGACGGCGGCTACATAGCCTCAACACAGTTCGAGGCCGTCTCTGCGAGACGGCTCCTGCCCTGCCTGGATCACCCTGCCTACAAAGCGGATTTCAAACTTACAGTCAGAACAGACAGCGACACCTCGGTAATTTCCAACATGCCGCCGACATCTGTGAAGGTGGAGGGTCCAAAGAAAACTGTCGAGTTTCCAAAGACCCCTCGAATGTCCACCTACCTTCTCTACTTGGGAATCGGCAAGTTTGAGGAGCTAAAGGACAGGTTCAATGGAGTCGACTATATTGTAGCCACGGTACCGGGCAAGAGTTCCGGATCGAAGTTTCCGTTAGAGGTAGCCAAGGATTCGGTGAAATTCTTCGAGTCCTATTTTGGTTCAAAGTACAACCTTCCCAAGCTGCATCTTATCGCGGTCCCGGAGTTTGCGGCTGGCGCGATGGAGAACTGGGGAGCCATTACGTTTAGGGAGATTGTGCTCCTCGTAGACAAGGATAGCAGCATTCGGATAAAGAAGCAGGTCGCCGAAGTCATCGCCCACGAAGTAAGCCACCAATGGTTTGGCGATCTCGTCACTATGAAGTGGTGGGATGATCTCTGGCTAAACGAGAGCTTCGCGACTTTCATGGCCTACAAGGCCACTGATTCGATGTTTCCTCAGTGGACAGTCTGGCAAGACTTTGTCCGCGGAGAGACCGCCGGGGCCCTCGAAAGAGACTCTCTGGTCAACACGCATCCGATTGAGGTGAAAGTGAACTCTCCGAGCGAGATCGAGAGATTTTTGACGACATTAGCTACGGAAAAGGAGCAAGCATCATTCGCATGCTCGAAGCTTACGCTGGTGAAGATCAGTTCATGCGCGGCGTGAGATCATACCTAGAGAAGTACAAATTCTCGAACGCTGCCGGCGAAGACCTCTGGAATCAGATCGAACATGCCTCTAAAACCAGAGTAAAGGCGATAATGAACGAATGGATACGAAAACCAGGGTATCCAATCGTCAACGTGAAACTTGACGGGAAGAAACTAATGATCAGACAAGAACGGTTCCTGCTAAACGGGTCATCAGAGCAATCCACCTGGCCAATCCCGATTACGCTGAAGCTCAATGGGAAAGAGCAGAAGCTTCTGATGGAGAGAAGTGAGGAATCCATCGCCATTCCAGATGGAGTAGATTCGCTGAAGCTCAACCTGGAAGAGACCGGCTTTTACCGCGTCCACTATGACGGACTATACGACAGAGTCTGGAGATCAAACATGTCTCCCGTTGACCGATACGGAATAGTGTCCGACGCCCACGCCTTCACGATTCAAGGCAAGATGGACTTCGTTCAATATCTCACCCTATTGGATCGTTACGTGAACGAGCAGGAGTATCTTCCTGCATTCGAAGTCTCAGACCAGCTATCCTCACTCTATGCAATAACGCGCAGAGTTGAAGAGACCTCGAGGAAATTCCACCGAACCCAGCTAAAGATACTCGAAAATAGAAAAGATGAGAATAGTATAGCGTTGCGAGGGTCCGTGGCAAGCAGGCTTGCTCTCGTTGACATGGAGTACGCGAAAGAGTTGGCGACAAGGTTCAGCGATTACGAGAGCGCTGAGCCGGACATGAAACAGGCCATGGTCGTTGCGCACGCCCGTGCGTCAGGGGATTTCGAAAGCCTATTCGAGAATTACAGGAACAGGTCTTCAGAAGAAGAGAAATCCAGGTTTCTCGTCGGCCTAACCAGCTTCGGCAAACCTTCACTCAACGCCCGCGCAATGGAACTCGCATCATCTGGAGAAATAAAGAAGCAACACGTTGGAACCTTACTCGGCTCGGCCACGCGGAATCCTGACGCCAGAACCACGACCTGGAACTGGATCACTGCCAAATTCGAATGGCTGCGAGGGATCTACGAAGGGACTGGAGTTGTGTCGAGATACTTGACATACATGCTCCCGATCCTGGGGATTGATAGAATTGAGGAAGTGACGAAGTTCTTCGCCCAGCACAAGGCTCCTGAGACAACCAAGGGTGTAGAAGCAGGAATAGAGAAACTGAGAATCAATCAAGCATTCCTAGAAAGAATCGGCTCGTCTGAGAAACAAATCGTAGAAGTCAAAGGACGGCGATGACGTCCACTCTCGATCGCCTTGGACACCGGTAGGTAACAAAGATGAATTCCGGTTCAGGACGAGTCAACACTCTCAAGGGCACCGCTAACTTGTTGATTTACGCCTCAATATTTCTCGGAGCCATACTGCTCATCCAACTGTTCGCTCTCGTTCCCTTCTGGCTATTCTATTCCGTCTTGGCCGGCTGGATCGCATATTTGGTCGTTGCATTGGCTGTTGCAAAGGGCTTGAAAATGGGATACCCGTTGAGCCTCGTAGTCGCGATTCTGACGCTTGCTGTCTCACTGCCACGTCCGGAGCATTATTCGCTGATTCAAGCTGGGCTCACCCATGCCTCCTTAACTTTCATCGGAGGAGCAGTGCTCCAAGTTGCAGTAATCCTGACCGTCTCTAGCTATCTTTTCGTGACTAGAGGAGATGGAGTCCATGTCCGCTAAAACCGAGAAGATCAGCCCTCAGATTCCCAGCTCACGAGTTAAGACTGGAATTCCCGGCCTTGACGCCTTGCTCGATAGCGGCTTTCCTTCTGGAAAGGTCGTGTTGATCCTCGGGGAACCAGGAACGGGAAAAACGATCCTCTGCTCTCAGTTCCTCCACTGGGGAGCGTTCCAGGGGGACGAGAAGGGCGTTTACGTTGGGATGAATGAGCCTAAACCACGTTTCATGACTGAGATGAATGCCCTCGGCATGGACTTTGCCAGACTTGAGAAGGACAACAGATTCGCCTATGTCGATGCCACCGAGGTGCGTCGCATTCCCGAACAGGCCAAGGTAGGCAGGATTCCTGTCGGGGGACGAGAGCTGGGGCTTGTGAATCTAATCGATCTTGTCCAAGAAGGAATAGACAAACTCGCACCTCGAAGAGTCGTTGTTGATTCAATCTCGGACCTAGTTTTTCGCTTTCCAAACATTGAAGAGAGACGGCCGGCAGTATTAGACATCGTCGAAGTTTTACAGTCAACCGGAACGACATGTCTCTTAACGAGCGAGCTACCATCAACAGGAGTCGACCGCATCCTCCAACCCGAAGAATATCTCGCCGAAGGTGTCATACTGTTGCGAATGCTGAAAGATGGAGCGCGGAGCCTACAAGTTCTGAAGATGCGCGGGTCCAAAGTTGACAGCATTCCCCGTCCCTACGTCATCAAAGAGAACGGTTTGGAGGTTTATGCTACAGAGGAGGTATATGGGCAGTCCGGCGGAAAATGAGTACTGCGAACAGACAATCGTCTCCGGTTCCCGAACAAGTGTTGGATGTTCTCAAGACCAACAGCATCGGATATCTTTCAGTCGTTTCTAAGAAGGGAGAGTTGTATAGCTATCCCGTTGCCTTCCATTATTCCGGTGACAAAGTCTACTTTGTCACTCCAATAAGCGCCGCAAAATTCAAGATCATCAAAGCCAATCCGACGGTCTCTTTCATAGTCGACAATGGAAAGGTGACCACTGAAGCTTGCGGAGCGATGATACAGGGTAAGGCGCGGATCTTCACAGTCGGCCGAACCCTGTTGTCCATTCTATCAGTTGGGCCGAAGATAGTGGGATTTTCGAAGAAATATCCTGGAATGCTGACGTTCTATGCTCGGGGAAAGGAATTACCCGATGAGAGGAAGCTGTACAAGTATAGGCTCATCAGAATCGAGCCTTCGAAGATCATCTTCTGGACAGGATACAACTTCGGACGATTCTTCTCCAAAAGGAGAGAACCGACTAGAGATTCACTCGACCTGACACCGGATGAGGCCGGAGTCGAGCTTGTGGCCAAACTCCTACAACCATCTGAGACCGAAATTCCAGGGGCGCCAGGCTTCTCGGCGCATGACTGGCTTGCCGCATTCGATACTAATGTATCCGAAGGGACCCTATCGCCTGATGAGCGAAAGGTAATCGAATCGTATCGAAGCTTACCTTCCCAACGGTCTCATGTCAAGGGAACTGGGTCAGTAACGAATGAGGAGAGAAGATTGCTGAAGAAGTCGAAAAACTGATGCGATACTCACGCAGGTGAGGTATCAGGAAGCGACAGGTGCCCAAGGGGGACTAGAGACCTTGCGCTTCGATAAAGACAGAAACCACCCACCACTACTACGGAGTAAGTTATCACCTCGGAAGTTATTGAGCCGGCGGGAAATACGCGGAACAGTATTCCGGAAAGTTGGCTGGCCAACCATAGCATAGCGATGGCAAGTCCCATCCACTTCAAATGTCTTCGAAGAGTTGCGTCTCCTGACCTAGTAGCGCTAACAAGTAACGCAATCGCTCCGAACAGTAAAGCTCCACCAAACGGGGCGACGTACGCAAACCCCATGTCGATGGCAGTTACCAAGGCGGAAATTGCGCCTCCGACCGTGACAAATCCTATGAAATATCTGAGCCTACTCCAGCGAAGCGTGTCTCTCAGAAGCGGGTCCGATCGCCGTGCTACTCGAACTGTCGAGTCTATCCATGCGAAGAGTACAACGAATCCCGAGGAGATCAGAAGCCCGCCTAGTATATTGACTGATAGGGCGGTAAGATTGAAGCTGAGCGCGATGGTCAGAAATGTGGATAGTGCGACGAAGTACAACCCCATTGTTCCCGCCCATAGCGCCTGTTTTCGGTAAAGACCAGTCGCCAGAGCTTTCCGGATAATGAAAGCCCAGTATGCTGCGTACGAAAAGAGTCCGACTACTAGGACCCAGAGAATGAAGAAAATGATTGAGACACTATCGAACATAGGCCCGTATCTCCATTTTTTTGTGATTGAAAGAGAAGTTGTAATACTGGGGTTCAGGGGGCATACCCCTCATCTTCCTTATTCGTAGCAGCGGCAGGACTCTCAACCCTTCCTCGTAGAGTCGCAGCTCAACAACACCGTCGAAGAGTTGCTGCATCGCAGCGAGGACTTGGGGCTGGTGCATTCCATCTTCGATGGTCGCGAGAAAGACGGCGTTGTACTGCTTCACATCGGAGAGGAGTTGTGATACATATCGATAGATTACTTCTGGCGAATTC
>VBBV01000199.1 GCA_005883695.1 Candidatus Bathyarchaeota archaeon
TGGGAAGGCTAAGCCTGGCGACCTTCTGGACCTTATGTCAAGATTCCTAGAGTCGCCAGGAAACGTGCTACTCCTACAAGGTGCCCCGGGCACCGGGAAAACAACCCTCACCCTTGAACTTCTCAACAAGGCGAAAGGAACTCGCATCGGTCCTCACACAATTTCTGCCAACAAGGTTTACGTGTCAAGCCGGGTCTCGTCCTCGAAACTGCACCGACATTTCCCCGGAGTTCATGAGGTGCTAGATTCTATGTCCGGAAAAGAGGCAGCAAGCAGTGGGACGCGGCTGGGCGGGGATGGCCGAATAGCAGGAGCGGCGAATATTGTCAGCAGAATTCTTGCATTGAAAAGGGCCAAACAGAAAGGCATCATAGTTGTCGACAGTTGGGAAGGTGCAGTAGCGAACGCGACGGAGGAACGGCGTAATGAGATGGAAACTGCGATTTTTCAGGACTTGGAAGAGAGCAAGCTAAGCGCGGTAATTGTGAGCGAAAGCGAAAATTCTCCTAAGCTCGACTATCTCGTTGATGGCATCGTTACACTGTCGCTATCCCACTTGGAAGATAGGACTGTGAGGAGTGTAATTGTCAACAAGCTTCGCGGGTTCAGGCTCCACACCCAAGGCGCGCTGTTCTCGCTCGATGGGGGCAAATTCGCCCTTTTGCCTAGAGGCGAATACCATTTTGGCCAAAACGGATCCCTAGATCCAAAACTGCTAAGTCCTGTGCGCAATACAGAGGGCTCCTATTCTACGGGTAGCCCGGACCTTGACGCGTTGTTGGACGGTGGAGTCAGGAAGGGGTCTTCTCTTCTGTTAGATGTGAATAGTAACGTCTCGCCCCACTCGGTGAAGCTTCTCCTCGACATCATGGCAGCTAATTTCGTCAATCAGGGAGGGACCACCTTCATAATTCCCTACAGCATATTCAGCTCACAAAACGAGGCTGAGTCTCTAAAGGTGTATGTAGGAGACCGGGTGCTTGGGGAGAGGGTCCGCATCGCGGAGTTCAACCAGGCTCTTCCTGATGAAAAATGGCGAGTGAAGCTTTCAGGCAAGCTAACAGAAGATCTGGCCTCGTTCAATAATACATGGAACGAACTCGGAGCCGTCTCATCCGCGAGGATGATGAAATACGATTTCGATAAGACAGTACAGCTTTACGGGGAAGCTCTAGGGCTA
>VBBV01000200.1 GCA_005883695.1 Candidatus Bathyarchaeota archaeon
AGTGTGTTTCTTTGTAAACTGCATACCTAAGTTCGAGATTAC
This sequence comes from Candidatus Bathyarchaeota archaeon, assembly GCA_005883695.1. Next base: position 43 of record VBBV01000200.1, read on the forward strand.
CCGAACTAATTCTAAGTCTCAGGGTGATCGTTGGGTAGACGGACCCATAGGTTGACGGTGGTGCTCGAAGACGAATTGGTTAACCAACTGGAAAGTATCGCCGGGGAAAAAGGAACCAGTGTCGAGGATCTGCTCTTGGAGCGCGTCATACCAGAGTGGATAGGCAAAAGACGCATCGTTAATCAACGAGTTTTCGAAGAAAGCCGAAAGCGACCCCGCCGGGCCAACAACCGTTACAGGCGCTCGGAACTAGTGCGCGAGAATGCCAGAGGTAGTTGACGCTAGCCACAGGCGGGGAGAAGGGGTTACCGCTTGTCTCGAATGATGGAAACGCTAGGCGTATCCGGTCGTTCCCTCGCTCGTTTAGTCACGTAGTCTGGTCTATCTTTGCGTACGAACTTGATGCCTGGGTTTCAACTGGCCGTCGACTACTGGTTCGACCGCGTCCTGCAAGGAATGGGTGGACCCATCCGGGACTGGATCTACGATTTCCTAAGCAAGAAAGGCATTAACCGGGAAGACATCCCCGGCAGATTTGAGGATGTGGTGAAGACACTGATGGAGAGGTTAGGGGCGAGTGCGCGTGTTATCGCTTACAGAACCGTGGTTGAGCTGTACAAGGAGTTCGCCCTGCCCCAAAACTTCGAGTATGATGATTCATTACTGGACAGATTTGTCTATCTCAAAGAGAGAGTGGTCGCAGATCGGCTGCACCCGACAACCCCTAGTCTAAGGTTCCCAGCGTAACGGGCCTCTTTCTTCATGGATTCGACTGAAAAAGCAACTGTGCGTCGTTCTCTTCTGTAATCTCTCAATACGTTTGTAGGGGGCTGGCCGATCTGTCCGGCCGCCAAGTCTCACCTGTCTGGATCAGAAATGGTGGAACTACCGTTGCGCCTACGACCGGAATAGTCTAGACGCGAGACGAGGCAAAAGACTCATGACTCATTTGTTCCAAGAACGAGGACACGATGGCGTTGAATTCTTCGGGTCTGGACATGTTGGCAATATGGTCTGCACCTCTTATGACTCTGAGCTCCGACCCGGGTATTAGCTCGTGCAGTCTCTTGGTCATCGTCTGCATACCCTTCACGTCTTGGTCTCCGACTATTAGGATCGTGGGGATGCGAATCTGATCCAGCTTTGTGAAGGCGGGTGGCTCAGGGGACTTTTGTAGCTTGTTCGGCGGGT
>VBBV01000201.1 GCA_005883695.1 Candidatus Bathyarchaeota archaeon
GTTTCTGGCGCCTCGACCATCATCGCCTCCTCTACAATTTGTGGAAAATAGACTGTAGGCGAATGAAGCCCCCAATCCAACATCCTCTTTCCAATGTCCAACGCTCTGACACCTGTCTGTTCATTGATCTTTCTGGCGCTCAGGACGAACTCGTGTTTCCTCTGCTTGCTGAATGGAAGCTCAAACTTGCTGCGTTCAAGAACTTTGGCCAGAACATAGTTTGTGTTCAATACCGCAGTTTCAGCGACAGCCTTGAGCCCATCAGGGCCGAGGCTCAAGATGTAGGCATACGCCCTAACCAGAACACCAATGTTGCCGTGAAACGCGGTAACTTTTCCGACAGAGTGAGGAACATCGTAATCGAAGAAATATTTCTTCCCGTCAAAACCGACCAATGGAATAGGCAAGAATCGTTCGAGATCCTTTCTAACCCCTACTGGTCCTGCGCCTGGTCCACCGCCACCGTGAGGAGTCGCGAAAGTCTTGTGAAGATTGAGATGAACAATGTCGAACCCCATGTCCCCCGGCCGAACCTTCCCCAGTATCGCGTTGAAGTTTGCACCATCATAGTACAGGAGACCCCCGGCGTCATGAACCGCTCCCGCAATTTGGAGAACATTCTTCTCGAAAATCCCGAGAGTGTTAGGATTGGTGATCATCAGACCCGCTGTCCTAGGCCCCGCAACCTTTCGGAGAGCGTCAAGATCAACCATGCCTTCGTTGTTTGAAGGTACGACAACAACGTTGAAGCCTGCCATCGCAGCGCTGGCAGGATTTGTTCCATGGGCGGAGTCAGGAACTATCATTTCGCGCCGCTGTTCGAATTCTCCCTTCGACTTGTGATAGGCGCGCATGATGAGAGCCCCAAGGTATTCTCCGGCTGCGCCGGCCACAGGCTGGAGCGACACTCGACTCATGCCGGTAATCTCGGCGAGGAACTCATCCAGCCGATGCAGCAGTGCTAAGATTCCCTGCACAGTCGACTCGTCCTGCTCGGGATGGATCTTCTCCAGCTTAGGACTCTGAGCTATCGCTTCGGAGACTTTCGGGTTATACTTCATCGTGCAACTCCCGAGAGGATAAATTCCCAAGTCAACAGCAAAGTTCTCCTGCGAGAGACGCGTATAGTGACGAACCACTTCCGGCTCCGAAACTTCAGGCAAGGGAGGCAGCCCATTTCTCAACAGAGTCTTTGGAACGTTCTTCCAAGGGTCAGGCCCGACAAGCTTACGCTCGATGTCGCTCGGTTTTGCTGGCTAGCAGATCTCTCGATGATGAGTGGTTCGTCCCACTTTGCCTGGTGAAACATGCTCTATGACTCCAGAAGCCTTTCGGTGAGGAGCCGAAGCTTGTCGATGGCTTCCGTACTGTGAACCTCCGTTACGCAGAAGAGGGCGCTCTCGCCTAGTTCGGGGAAGTCCTTGACGAGGCTCTTGCCTCCATGAACTCCGTGGCTGAGCAATGATTTGCTCAATCTGGCCAGAGTTCCCTTGGCCCCTTTGAAGGAGACAACGAACTCTTGATAGTGTGGGCCTATGAATCGGGGCGCCACGACGCCTGGTATCTCGCTGAGCACTTTGATCGCATAATTCGTCTTGACGAGAATGCTCTCGAAAAGTTGACGGAGACCTTGGGGCCCAAGGAGTGATAGGTAGGCAGCCGCTCCTATGGCGAAGAGAGCCTCGTTTGTGCAAATGTTGGATGTGGCCTTCTCCCGACGAATGTGCTGTTCCCTGGTTTGAAGAACCATGCTGAACGCTCTCTCCTTTCCGTCGAGGGTTGTGGTCATGCCAATCAATCGGCCTGGTAGTTGACGTATCAGGTTCTCTCCTCGGCACCCGATGATTCCCAGAGCCGGTCCACCGAAGTTCATCTCGTTGGATATCGATTGACCCTCGGCTATCACGATATCCGATCCATACTCTCCCGGAGGCTTCAATCCACCGAGCGATACGGGGTCAAAGCCTACTATTGACAACGCTCCCTTCAGATGGCATATCGAGGGAACGTTCGCGACCTCAGGGTCAAGAATACCGAAGAAAGATGGGACCTCGCAATATACTCCGGCGGTGTCCCGGTCGACTTTGGATTGCAGATCGGCGGAACCGAGGCCGCCAGTCTCTTTGTCGTATGTGAAAGTCTCGAGTCGAATGCCCGCGGGCTCGGCGTAATTCTTCAGAACTGAAAACTTGGCAGAGTGCAAGCCTTGCGGTACGAGGATCTTCTTTCTTCCAGTAGCTCTACACGCCATCCTCGCGGCTTCGCCTAGAGCCGTTGATCCATCGTAGAGCGACGAGTTAACAGCGTCCATCTGTGTGAGGTCAGCGATCATGGATTGGAACTCGAACAGTGACTGGAGGAGTCCTTGGGAAATCTCTGCCTGATATGGAGTGTAAGAGGTCTGAAACTCAGTCCGTCCGAGGATAGCCTTCACCACCGCAGGGAGATAGTGGTTGTAGATGCCTGCCCCGAGGAAGATTGGCATGTCAGCCGCCGACTTGTTCTCCGATAACATGCGCTCGACGTGGCTCTTGACCTCTTGTTCTGAGGGTATCCAATCGACCTTCAATGAACGGTTTGTGCGCACCTTGGTTGGAATGTCCGAATAGAGCTCGTCTATGGAGGCAACGCCGATGGCCTCTAGCATCAT
>VBBV01000202.1 GCA_005883695.1 Candidatus Bathyarchaeota archaeon
CGGGACTCCTTTGGAAGAGAGGGGCGGCAGGAAGATTCCGCCCTCTGGAATCGACTGGTGCAACTTCACAAATGGCGACAGGGGACTGCTTTTCGTTTCGAGCATCTTTCACGATGATGGAGGCTTGACCTACCTCGGATTCGACAATCCTTCCGAACCCGTCGATGTACAAGTTCGCGGGCTCAAGCATACGGGCGTTGGCGAGCTTGTAGGGTCCAAGGAGGTCGATGGCAACTGATTCGTTCTTACCTACAACATTGACGGTGCTTCATGGGTCTACGAGGGGACATTCGATGCTGGAAATCCTCCATCCTTCACGATTGGGAGAATACTTTGTGGTCTCGGCGAGCTCTCGGATGGAGTAATTCAGGGAATAGACTGGCAGGTGAACAAGGGTCCGCCGATGACAGTCGAATACGTTTTGTCGTTCACAAAGGCGAACATGCCTTCTCAGCTCTATCTCTACCCGGCTGGCGGGAAAGGACCGGTGACTCGTCTCTCAGACGAGAGAGTGTTGGGTATTCCCTCGGGTTATCTTTCAGCGGGGGAAGATGCGAGTTATACTACTTGGGACGGACTGAGGGTCTCGGCTCGACTCTATCTTCCAACGCCCAAGCTTGGATACAAGGGTCCGCGCCCACTTGTTGAGTATGTTCATGGCGGGCCGCAGGGGCAAGAGAGACCTGATTTCACCTGGTTCTCGATGCCGCTGATCCAGTACTTGACGCTGAACGGATTCGCGGTCTTCGTCCCGAACGTCCGTGGAAGCACCGGTTATGGTATGCGATACATGAAGCTCGTTGATCGGGATTGGGGTGGGAACGACGTCAGGGACCATCTCGAAGGCTTGAAACATATGGAGAAGGATCCGAGGATCGATTCCAAACGGAGAGCTGTTGTGGGACGATCCTATGGTGGCTTCATGACTCTGACTTTGGCTTCGCGGTTTCCGAATATGTGGAAGGCTGCTGTCGACATGTTCGGACCCTATGACTTGCCGAAGTGGGCTTCTCGAATTCCGCCTTCCTGGATGCCTTACATTCGACTGGCGGTTGGAGACCCGGAGAAAGATCGTGAGATGCTATTGGAGCATTCGCCCAAGACCTACCTACACAACCTTTCGTCTCCGTTGATGATCATCCAGGGTAAGAACGATCCAAGGGTCCCGGAGCCAGAGTCGGCTGAGGTTGTGGAAGATCTAAGAAAGCGAGGTGTTCAAGTGGACTATCTTGTCTTCGAGGACGAAGGCCACGATGTTCTTCGGTTCAAGAATAGGGTGACTTGCTATTCGAAGATAACCGAGTTCTTTCTCAAACATCTCGGCTCCTGAGGCCAGTCGAGTCTCGGTCAGCGAGAAAAGAGTGGATTACGATCTAGTCCGGATGGGCTTCTTTCCATTCGGAGCCTTCTGAACTCCTTTCTTTTCTCGCTCTCTAGCTTCGATTCCGATTCTTCATCGATTTCTTCCTCCAACTCCCGGTCTTCACTCATGTCATCTTCTTCGTTGCTCATCGCGACTCCACTCCTTAGCCGATAATGCACAAAGACGGGCTATTTGGCATTATTTTCACTTTGGCTATCGATTGCGGAATTCATCTCCTCCTGATGATATTGAGTGGTCGTGATGCATGGCAAGGGCGAAATGCTTCTACATCAAGGTCGAATGGAATCCTACCTCTAACGAGCGTTAGAAAGAAAGAGGGGATGGCTCCTCCAGAGCCGCCCAAGCATCACCGGAGGCTTGAGAAATCGATTACTGGACATCGCACTAGAGTTGATGTGATCTCCAGAGTTCCCAGACCCGCGTTCACAGCAGCGGTAATATCGTCGTCCTTGTTAAGGAGGGTTGGTGTGACTCCGCTCTTCCAGTGGAAGACTTGCAGGTTCCAGGCTCCACCGTTGTATTGATTGGTGGTTCCAGAGTCTGTCGGGATCCTGTTGAGAACATTGCAGCCTGTGGCGTCCTGAGGCAACGCAGCCAGCAATGGAGCGCATTGAACTGCGGGAGTGTTGCCGTTAGCATCGACAATGTGGTATACGATGTTTCCTTGGGCTATTAGGTTGGCTTCCTGCGGCGATGATGTGGACACCGTGTGGTCGCCTCGTACTGTATGATCTGATGGTCGTACCATCCCGAGTTTGTGACGGCGGTGGAAGTGTCTCCTTTAGCACCAGGTATTGCTAGAACGAGAAGGGCTAAGACGGCGAGAAAGACGGGGAGTTGTAGCTTCTTCATTTTGACAATTTCACCTCCAGCTAATACGTTGCGCCCTTGTAAGCTTGGATTCTATATGAGGGATTGGCGAGATGTGGCCGTTGTCTGGTCTAGATCTGGCCCATTTTCAGCGAATGGTTGTCCTGAACAGAACTATGACCCCGAGAGCCTCGGCTACGTTGATACCGAGGAGATAGGGCAGAAACGGGTCTCCGATATATGGCGACATTGTCGCGAACGAGTAGACGGACAGAATGTTCTGTACGAAAAGGATCAGTGAGAAGATCATTAGACCGAGACCAAACTGTGCGTGCGTATCACGATAGATTCTTGCATAGACGATGATGAGACCGAGAAGAAGAACTGCGTTGAGCCCGGCAGTGTACATGCTAGCGTCCATTAATGAAACCATTACTCTTTCAACTCCCTAGCTCGGGGTTGAATCTGAGTCCAGATCTCGTCGAAAATGTGAAGGTGGGCTTCCATTTCTTGGGAGAGAAAGTAGAGTTTGCCGTAGCGTTCCCCTGATGGGGTGATGAGATTGTTCTTTTCCAATGCTCGG
>VBBV01000098.1 GCA_005883695.1 Candidatus Bathyarchaeota archaeon
CGCCAACACCTCTTACGAAAGAGGTGATCAATGTTTTCGATCGAAAAGGCTGGGGAGCTCTGAAAAAGAGAGACTACGAAGAGATCAGAGGAAACTCGACAAGCTGCAACTGCGCTGTTTGCCAAGGGAAGGACCTTGAACCCTTCTACGAAGGCAAAGTCTTGGACGTGCTAGCAAAGGCGAAGGTCCACGATCATCTCGCTCAGAGAACTGAGCTGGAGCTGGAATCCGCTAGAGCATCCATCAAGAAAGGAGAGTTTTTGACATTTCTGAACTCGAAACAATATCCCAAGGAATTTCTCAGACAGATCCCTAAGGAAGCATGAACAGTTCAAGCCGCGGTCTTATAGCCAAGGGGCTGCCGAAACCACACCTGCAAGGTTGAGTAGGTTGATGAAAGCTCCGAACTGGGTTCAAGACGTCTTCGAGCGTTACTTGATTTGCGAATTCACATCCATATATAATGGGAAGCCTGTGACGTTTCCTCTACTGTTCTTCTACGACAATAACCCGCCTAAGTTCGCGGTGACATCCAGCATACTGTTCTCGCGCAAGATTGAGCATATGAAGAGGAACCCTAAGGTCTCCCTGCTCTTCTCCAACCCGGAAGGCAGCGGAATAGAGAAGCACGTTGTCCTCGTCCAGGGCGTTGCAAAATGTGATGATTCTGACCTTGACCATGGATGGGAACGATACCTGCCTATGTGGCGCAAGAAGGAGCCTTACATTGACGGATTCCTTGCGGCCCGGGAGCAATTCGCCTGGTTCTGGAAAAGAATCGTGGTCGAAGTAGAACCAAAGAAGATACTTGCATGGAAGAACGGAGACACCTCCAAACCCGCGGAGGCGATCCACCTTTGACCACATTAGGTCTCATTGACCCAGACAGGCTAGCACTGTTCCGATACAGCATAGTCACCTGGATCGACAAAGACGGTTTCCCGTTCAGTGTTGCAACAGACTTTATTCTGTCCGAGAACGGCGAGATTCTCCTCAAGAAACCCAGCGTCCCTGCAACAATGACCGGCGGCCGAGTCGGAGTTCTCTTCAACCATATTACCGGAATCCCAACGGGGGGCTACACTGACCGTCGCTACATGCTAGTGTGGGGCACAGTCAGCGAAGATAAGGGATTTCTAAAGCTCCGTCCCGAAGAGGTCTCAGAGTGGGACGAGAAGATTCTGCCGTTCGACAAACTATGCGCGGCCGCTGTGCCTCAAGGAAAGAGGTACATAGAGAGCATTCAGCCTTCTATCGACGCCTGATCCTCGTCAACAGGCTCGTTCGTCTCCGCGGAGGGTGCTTTCGATTCCGCCAGCAGCATCATTAGGCTTGGAAGATCGAGCTCGGCACGAGTCCGCCAGCCAAGCTTGACCAGTCCTTCCTCGTCTTCTTCCAAGTATCCCGATCGGAGGAATGTGTCCATTAGGGTCAGCGCTCTCCAGCGCCCTGCTTTATTGCCGATGACCATTTCCAATTCCTTCCTTTCGCTCCTCCCTTGTTTCGATACTACAAGCGCCAAGGCGGCGGCTAAGGCTGCGAGATTGTCGATTCTCCACCCGCAGAGTCTCGCTTCCTTCGGAGCCAGTGTCCCCTTGAGGCGGACGAAATATCGGGATTCTTCTTCCCCGTCGTCTGGTCCTGGTTTGTAATCAGACAGAGTCTGCGGTTCGACCTTCTTGACTTCGAGGTCCAAGTCCTTCAGACTCTCATCCAGCTGTTCCAGAACCTTCGTGTACCCCTTTCCAAGTCCTGTTTTCAACTCCCACGATCTTGCACCAGGTACTCTTCCCCGTTTGAAGAAGAGCATGTGCGCTGCTCGCTTGACCTTTTCATTGTAGTAGGTTGGTTCGTTCTTTACTTCGCCCGTATCAAAACCTCCTTTGTGATGGGGATGGGAAAGCTGAGCGGTGATCCTTCGGGGTGAGGATCAGGATTTGCTTTCGGGACCAAGAGCAAGCTGTCCCCCCCTCGGTGCAAATTCGCGTATCCGTAGCTGACGAGAAAGCTGACAAGTTGGGCCCGAGCGATAGTCTCAGCAAAGTCCGACCCTCTGATAAAGTTCCAGTAGTCCGCCCTCTCGTCCTTTGCGGCGCTCTCCTTGAGCTCCTTCCAAAGGTCCTGCATTTTTCTTGTGAACGCCTTCTCCTCGACCACGCGCATTCGCGCCAGTTCCCCAAAGTCAGTCGCATCAGGGCCGACGAAGGGTCCAAGGTGAAGCCTCTTTCTTCGCTCGAAGAACGAAAGCATCCCTTCCCAAAATTCTTTCGCCTCCTTGGTCGACGCTAGCGTGAGCTGTTCCAGCTCCACTATCGGGTGCCATGAGAGGAGGAGAAACTCTGCCAATTGTTCTCTCGAGAGTGAATCGAGCTTCTGTTGTACCATGCTAGGGTCGACAAAGAGGGCGCTGGACTGGAATCTGAGATTCGCGCTCTGCAACCCTACAACCCTAGCCACGCTAGTGATGGCTCGCATATCGAGTAGATGGTCATCTAGCGTGCGCAACTGGTTCGAGTGTCGTCGTATGATCCGGAGAGCTTCAGTGATGTCCAAGAGGAACGGGTTGAACCTGCGGTTCTCGATCGAGACACAAGTCTGAATCAATTCCTCCAATTCTCGTCGTCCAGACGATCGGCGGACCTTCTCCGCCATAGCTATGTTAGCTCCTTGACGATGGAACTGCCCTCGACGTTCTGGACTACGATAACGTGGACATTGTCCTCTGGAAGTGTCACCTGTCCAGGGGTTATAGCGATGTACTGGCTCGAGTCTGTGGCTTTTGCAGCGGCATGGATGAGCTTGGATACTGTCTCCCGGTTTCGTGGGTCCATGTGAACGTCGAACTCATCGATTGCCCGGAAAGGAGATGAGATGAATTGTTGTAGCGAGAGGAGAAACGCGATGAGTGCGACCGTGCGTTCGCCCCCACTTGGGGCTAGACCGTCCAGTGAGACTGGCTCGTTTCCCTTGAACCCTGCGTAGAGCTCAAGGCCCGCCTTCTCAATATCTTTGGAGGCTTTGATGACGATTCGTCCCTTTGATTCCACCTCCGAGAGCAAAGCGTTGTATCTTGCGGAGAGTTCTTCAAGCAACTTGTCCATGACAGTTTTCCATCGGTCGAAGCGTTCTCTCAGTTCGCCGAGGACTTCGGACCTGTTCTGCTCTACAACCTCAGCTTTCTTCTTTACATCCTCGTAGAGGTCTCCATAGTTCTTGTACATCTTCTCCACTTCCGCGGAAAGATGCGCTAGTGGACGTAACCGTTCTTGAACGGAGGCGACGTCTAGTGATATCTGTTGGAGGTCTCTGGGATCTTCGAATACCGGTCCGAGCTGAGAAGCCTGCGTTTTAAGGGGTTCAATTTCCTCTTGGCCAATGCGAAGCTGGACCTCGAGTTCTTGAACCTCCTGTTCCATCAACGCGAGCTTGAAGTTGCTGACCTCTTTCTTGACTCTCGATTCTATGAGGAGGTCGGTATTCTTGCCGAGTTGTGAGGTCAGCTCGGTAATCCCTATGCGTACTTTCTCGAAGTCGTGATCGGCTGTCTCGGCAGTGTTCGAAATTTTCTCATGCTCTTCAACTAGGTCCGATAACACCTGACTCAGCTGGTCGTTCTCTGCTGCCAAGCTCACATCACGAGCTTTTTGCTGAAGCGTAGTCAAGACTTCCTGCTGCGTCCGAAGGAGATCAGTGACTTTTGAGATCCATTCCAATGAACCGGCTCGAAGGCCACGACCGTGCTCAAGCTTCAGATGTTCTTCCCTAAGTTCTTCCAGATCTACAGAGACCCTTGCGAGGTCGGTCAGGACCTGTTGGTGTTGTTTGTGAGATGTTTCGAACTCTTCCCTCGTTTCCACCATCTTGCCTTGCAGGGAGGAGATTCGGTCTTTCACCCGTTTTTGTGAGGATTCTCTTCTGATGATACGTCTCCAGATGAGTTCTCTCTGGAGGTCCTTGAACTGGTCTTCAAGTTTCCTCTTCAGCTCATACTTCTCGTACTCCCGCTGCCAGTGCAAATAGGTCTCTTTCGTGCCCTCCAGGACTGAAGACATTGTCTCTCGTTCAGTCGTGAGTTTCTGCAATCGAGAGGATGCCTCGAGTACTTCTCGACGATAAGCTGCAAACCCCACGGCATCTTCCAGAAGGAGTAGCTTGTCTATCGGGCTAACTGAGCCGAATCGTCCGACCATGAGCTGGTGCATGATGACCAGCATGTTGTCAGGGTTGAGTCCTATCCTAGATAGTCCGTCGACTAGGTTGATCTTGCTGATTGGTTTGTTGTTGAGCAAGTAGTGATAGTCTCCCGACCGCTTGAGAACTCTGGTTAGGAGCACCTTGTCAGATCTGGCTTGTGGAAACGGTCTTCCACCTTTCGGTGCTTCGTTGTCCAGAAGAAGAGAGATGCGCGCTTCTTGTTCGTTCCAGCGTATGAGCTCACTGAGTTTTTTCGCTCGCTCAGTGTAAGCTTGGCCTAGGACGACGGAGATTGCGAGCAGTATGGAAGATTTTCCCGCTCCGTTTGGACCGATGATCAAGTTTAGGCCAGCCCGAAGCGGGATGCTTGTGTTCTTGTAGGACATGAAGTTGGAGAGTTGGACTTCGCGGATCAATTTCCTACAGGCCAGCCTTGTTATTGGATAGTATTGACTTGGCTGAATTAGAAGTCTTTCTCGTCCAATCAATGTTTATATACGCGATTTGACATTTTTCGCCTTTCGTTGGAGTGTGCCAGGTGCGGGATTAAGACGGCTTGGCAAAGTTCTGCACATGTCGAAAAGCGGTAACCTGATTGTCCGGCTCGAACAACCACCCGTACCAGCTGAGCGCACTGGAGTGGTCGATTACAAGATCAAGAGGATCGGGACTGTTAACAATATTCTCGGTCCTGTGAGGAGTCCATATGTCTCCGTAAAGCCGGAGGCTGCGGGAGAAGGGTTCTCGGGTAGAGTTCTATACCTTTTAGAGGATAATTAGGGGAACGGGAAAAAGTGGTTGAAGAAGTAGGCCAGACGCTAGAACGGGCACCTGAGAGCACCTCGCGGAGGATACGATTGTGTCCAGAGTGCGGGGGCTCGCGGCTCATGAGAGACTATGACGCTGCTGAGGTCGTCTGCATGGCTTGTGGGTATGTTGTTCAGGAGAAGATTGCTGACACGCGCCCCGAGTGGCGCGCGTTTGACGACGAGCAGCGAGCGAAGAGAGCTCGCACGGGCGCGCCTATGACGTACACGATTCATGACAAGGGACTCTCTACAATCATCGACTGGCGTGATCGCCCTACCGGGACGAAGGGTGTCTCAGCGGATCAACGGATCGAGCTGTACAAGCTGCGAAAGTGGCAGCGTCGTGTCCGGGTTTCGGATGCGACGGAGCGGAACCTGGCTGTGGCATTGTCGGAGCTGAGCAAGTTGTCATCGGCTCTCTCTCTGCCGAAGAATATTCTCGAGACTGCGTCTGTGATTTATCGCCGTGCGATCAAGAGGCGTTTGATCCGTGGGAGATCGATTCACAATGTTACGGCTGCAGCGATTTACATGTCGTGCCGGCAGTGCGGCATTCCGCGGACTCTGGATGAGATTGCTAGTGTGTCGACGCTGAACAAGAAGGATATTGGTCGTAGCTACCGGTTTATGCTGCGGGAGCTGGGGATGTTTGTGCCGCCCTCCGCGAACAGGAATTATGCGGCGCGGTTTTCGAACAAGCTGACGATATCGGGGAAGGCGGAAGGGATCGCTATCAGGATCTTGGAGATCGCGCGTCAGATGAAGCTGACCAGCGGTCGGGGTCCGGCGGGGATCGCGGCCGCGTCCACGTACATTGCGACGGTGTTGACGAATGAGCGGAAGACGCAACGGGAGATTGCGGAGATAGCGAACGTGACCGAGGTTACTATTCGGAACCGGTACAAGGAGCTTCTTGAGAAGCTGATGATAGAAGTCCCGATATAGGTGCCACGAAGGGCACGGCGTGAGACTTGAGTAGGCCCCCGGGGGGCCCCGGAAATTCACGGTTACTGTTTTCGGAAGCTGTTTCAGAAAATGGTTTCTAGAACCTTTTCCAAATTGCGTTTCAGAAACCTGTTTCAGAAGCCGATTTCAGGAACCGGTTTCAAAAGTGGTTCTCCGATCTGCTTGTTCTGATTCTGTAAGTCATGTGGTCGGGATCGTGTCATGGTTGACCAGGGGCGGTTCTGTTGGTGGAAAGAGACGATTGGCATTTTATTTTCGCAGGCGTTCGCGGGGACCGCTCATACTACACGAGGTGCCCAAGGGATTCAATTTTTTCCGAATGCTGTTTCTGTCTGGGCGTGATTCCGGGGTTGTTTCTTAGAGACGGGCTTGTTATTGGCTTGAACGGCCGTTTTCGATCCCCGCGGATTCCCCTAGGGATAAGCGTGGAATATGGCGTACCTGGAAACGTCGGGCTTGGATTCGGGATCAGGGCTTATTCTGCGGCTAAAAGTTCCGGGAGCCGGCGTCTGCCCAGAAAGGCCAGCGCGATAGTTTGGGAGCGAAATATTCCCAGTAGAATAGCGTAAGCAAGGGATTAATATGACATACGTTATAGCGCGCGAGCCTGATGACGTATGTCATATGCACACCCCGAAGTATTGGTAAGCAGTGACTGGGTACAACAGCACCTCAACGATCCTAAGGTAAGGATTGCAGAGGTGGACTACGACCCGGTTGCGAACTACCAGCTGGGCCATGTTCCCGGCGCGGTCCTCTTCGACTGGCGGAAGGACCTCAACCATCCCCTCGAAAGAGACATCCTATCAAAAGAACAATTGGAAGAGCTATTCGCCAAGTCCGGAATCGCACTCGATACTAAGATCGTCCTCTACGGCGATTTCAACAACTGGTTCGCAATACTACGGCGTCAAAAATGTCGTACTCATGAACGGCGGACGGAAGAAGTGGATCGAAGAAGACAAACCACTAACCAAGGACATCCCCAATTACCAACGCACCGCCTTCAAGGCATCAGGACCTGATGAGAGCGTTAGAGTCTATTTCAAACAGGCTCTCGACCTTTATCGGAAACCTAACGTGAGGCTGGTTGACGTGAGAGGACCGAAAGAGTTCACGGGTGAAGTCCTAGCGCCACCAGAGTACCCGACAGAACATGCACAGCGTGGAGGCCACATACCGGGCGCGATCAACATTCCATGGTCCCAAGCTGTCCGAGAGGACGGCACGTTCAAGAGCCCAGAGGAGTTGAGGAAGCTCTACGAGGACAA
>VBBV01000099.1 GCA_005883695.1 Candidatus Bathyarchaeota archaeon
TCATCAGAGGCCACGAGGTCGTTGACGCGTTCAGAGAAGACCTCGGTGGAAAGGTGATCACGATATTTTCCAGCAAGTACCACGGCGGGTCCGCAGGCGTATTGATTCTCGACGGCGATAAAATGGAGCAGATCAGACTATGACACTGTCAGCAAGAACCGAGCTCAGCCACTCATACTCGTTCGACTCCAAGATAGACGCGATATTCAAGATCACGCTCGTCGCCGAGAGGCGCACCGAAGCGAAAGGGTTCCACCACATAATAGTGCTCGACACTAGCAAGTCGATGGATGGCCAGAAAATCGAGCTGGCTAAGAATGGTGCACAGGAATACGTGAAGAGTATTCCTTCGGGAAACGTAGTTTCTGTCGTCTTGTTCTCAAGAACGGTCCAGGCTTACCCTGAAACCCGACTTTCTGAGGTTCTTCCCAAGATCAGAGCGTCGGGTCTGACTGCTCTCTACGCTGCACTCCAATCAGCGTTCGAAATTGCACAAAAAAGCCGGCTTCCAGGATGGATCGTGCTTCTTACGGATGGCGAACCCACAGACGTCACCAAACCCGAACAGTACTCGAAACTAAAGATGCCGACTGGGTTCCAGATGATCGAGTTCGGGATCGGCGCAGACTATAACCAGTCCATCTTGAAGGCTCTCGCCGACGCATCCGGCGGTACACTCCACAACATCACCGATGCCCAGAAACTCAAGCTCCCCAGCCTCATGCAGGAGAGCGCGGTAAACGAGGTCGGCGCCAGAAACATAAACGTGGATTTTGGAACCCCCGACGTTAAGATCCTCAACTACAAAGGCCCACCGGTTTCAATCAATGCCGTAGAAACAGTCGCAAAAATCTGGGGCCGAGTCCCAATACCCGCAGGATTCAACGGGAGACTACTCAACATTCAAGTCACATACTCTGACACGATAGATGACAAAAAGAAGACAATCAACGCCCCAGTCGAGGTCAGACTGGCCAAGAACGATGAGCAGTTCGCAGAAGGAATCAACAACAACCTCACCTCGGAATTCACATACTACCAAGGGCTGGAAGAATACTACCAGCATCTCGCCGCGGGACAACTGAAGGAAGCCACCAAAACAATGAACCAACTGTCCGCGAATGCCGAACAAACACGACGCACCGATCTCATCGAGGCAACAAAGCGACTATCCGACCAACACGAACAAACCCTCAAGCTCGGAGGAAGCACAGAGAGTACAAATAGGCTGCTGAAAGAAGCAGCGAGCGAGACCACGAAGAGAACTAGGGGAAAGTAGATCTAAGGCTACTCGGTGTATCTGAGAGCTTCCGCTGGTGGAATCCTGGAGGCTTTGCGGGCCGAGCTGATCACGGACAACATTGCCAGTGCGTATGATGCCACCGAGATTTCGATAATCTGTGTCCAAGGGATGACAAACGAGAGGCCCGAGTTAGGCTGAGCCGTAAAAGCGTAAGCTAAGTCTACCCCTAGCGAAACTCCGATTATGATTCCCAGAAGAGCAATGTAACTACTCTCAAGAAGAAACGCTAACATGACCATCCTCTTTCTGAAACCTAGGGCGCGAAGAATACCAATCTCATTCCTCCGTTCAACAACCGAGCGTATCGAGATAATTCCGACGCCCGCGACTCCAACGACCAAGCCCAAAGCCAGGTAGCCCTCGAACAATCCAAAGAATGATAGGAAAATCCTCTCTCCTTGTTCAATACTCACTTCGATAACAATGGTCTGCATGCCCAGCTGAATGAAATCCTTCTTCAACAGGTTCGCAACATTAACAGGATCCAGACCCTTTGCTACGTTTACAAGCCCCAGGGTACCGGAGTCGACGTTGAACGAGTCTTTCAGAAGTCCCCTTACTCCTAGTATTCCGTCAAACAATCCACGCAGAACCCCGAGAACCTTCACCGACTTCAGCACCAGATTCCCAGCAGGCCTCGCAGCGAGCACGAGGTTGTCGCCGGGGTTCGGATGCCCGTTTCCTGCAAATGACACTGACCATACGACGTAGGACTCGTTGCTCCTGACAGCATTCCAGACCTCCGTAGCGGACACGTAGCCAGCAGCCAGGCTGAGCATCTTGAACGAATTCGTTGTGAAGAAATTATCAGTCTCCGGCGCGTTCGGATCCGCTCCGACTAGAAGGGTATAGGGGAAATCCTGGGACGTGGACGAATCATGTGCCACGTCGAGCAGAACTGTGCTAAATGGGATGACTGCTGAAACCTTACTGCTCAACATTGCATCAGCCATCACTGACGAGGTCAGGTTTGCTATCGGAGCAGTGTTGGTGGCGATATCATATCCACCGGACTGATCTTTGGCGCTTTGGCTGATAGATG
This sequence comes from Candidatus Bathyarchaeota archaeon, assembly GCA_005883695.1. The sequence goes on from VBBV01000099.1 coordinate 2,346, forward strand.
CATTCAGCTCGGCTTGAATGCCGGCAACGGCCGACACGGTGAACAAGACGAGAGCGAACATTGCAACAGTAGCGGCTGTCCGGAAGCGTTTGTTTTCAGGATAGGATAGAGCGATCTTGAAGATGGCGGTCAGAGTTCGCCTCTTGCGAAGGAGGAAACGCAGCGCCTTCAAGGGAACATCAGTGTTGTACATTACGACTATGACCGAGGCGACGACCATAATTATCCCTCCCACTATGAACACCTCCGGGCCGAAACTGTAGTTCGAGACCAGCGGACTGTCAAATGACAGGCTCGGAACTGCCCACTGAACAAGGAGCCCGAAACCTGAGAGGGTGAAGGCGTATCGGTTGCGTAGGAACCTCGACAGGATGAGCCCTGCGCCGAAAATGATGAGGCTTGGTCCCACGAGCGCTTCCATGGCGGACTTGGCCGCGAACGAAGCCTCGAAAATAACGATGCCCGCGAAAGCCATTGCAAAGCCGGCTACGAGCAATAGAGTATAGGTTCTCTTTCCTCGTGGTGGTTCGGGAATGCTTCGTATTGCCCTGATGATGTTGAGCTTGCTTATCCGCCAAGAAGTGAGAAGAATCGTAATGTAGGTAATCAGCACTCCCGCGGTGAACGCGGCAAACAGTGACTCCGGATTGATAGTGAAGCTGCTGAGAACCAGAGACTCGTTCAGAGAGGGGATGAATGCTGAGAGAATGTTTCCGATCGCGTATAGAATGCCGTATGCGACGCCGATTCCTACGAGTACTCCGACGATTGAGGCGCCGGCGGAGTATAGGCTTCCCTCGAACAGGAATAGTCTAGTCAGCTGACCTCTCCTCATTCCAACCGCCCGGGCCATTCCCATCTCCGATTTCCGCTCTTCGGCCAACATGATGAAAATGTTGAGAATCAGAACGATGCCAGCTAGGATCGCGAATGAGCTTAGGATGAGAAAGAACTGGGAAAGGGACTTCGCACCATCGGTGGCGCTGTCGACTGAGATCTTCTTCTCGGTAAATGCGCATGGAATAGCAGGCGGCGTCACAGTCATCGAAGGGTCTGTCTTGCATCCTATCGGCGTCGAGGTAGTTGTCGATGGGGTGGTTGAGTATAGGTTGTTCAGGGTCTGATTTGCCGCCTGAGCCACGGTTTGGCTGTACTGAATGGACCCCCTTAGCCCTCCAATGTTCGTGATTGCGATGTAGTTGACCGAGTTGGGATGGCCAGTGAACTGTTGAGCTGAGTTGAGCGTGACGAACATGTCGTCTCCCTGTGTGAACGAGCCTCTCTCGTCAGAGGCAGCTATTCCTACGACAGTGAAATTGAGATGTTGAGCTGTGAGGCGTTGCGCAGAGTAGATAGTGACCGTGTCGCCCACAGTAGCGTTAAGGTCTCGAGCCGCCTTGTCGTTGAGCACAGCCTCGGTGTCCTCGAAAGTGGGTGGGATTACTGCTCCAGATGGGGAATGAAAGTCTCCCAGAACACGGGACGCGTTCGAGAAGCTCCCGATGAGCGCTGAACCGGCCTGAACAATTCCCTTGTTAGCATCGTAGATGCTGACTGTTTCTATTATTTCCGGAGTGACTCCCGCTACATCCGGTCCAGCGAACGGGCTGTTGGAAAGTCCTGTCGCAAGGGTCTGGTAGACGTTGTATCCGAAGTACTGGTAGGCAGATCCCTGGAACCCGATCGTGGTACTGTTTCTCGCATAGACAACTTCATCGGCGTGGCCGTAGCCGAAGTAGGCACCACGGGTGAAAAGCTCCGTGAGAGTGTCTCCGGTTACAAGGGACCCGGAGATCATCGCGGTTCCGATCATTAATCCTGCAATGACCAGCGCCATGTTGGTCTTGCGCCGAGTAAAATTGCGTAGCGCCATTCTGACAGTAATCCGATCCCGAAGCATCATACCTAGCGAGATTGACAACAGCACAACTACGATGTAGATTTCAAAGCCGATGGTCGAGCCGCCAACAATACTGCTAAGACCGCTGAACCAAATGAGCAGAGCGGCGAGACCCGCGATAACTGGAGAAAAGGAGAGCACTTTCCTTGAGTAGCGTCCAGCTCTGCTCGTGGGCTTGGCCCGGGAAAACAGATAGGACAGATAGGCAGCTCCAAGCCCCAAGACTAAGAGTCCAATGGCCTGCGCTAGAAGCCTGGTTTGGTTTTCTGAGACGAACTGCCGTAGGAAGAAGTTGTTTTGATAATTGAGATAGAGAGCATAGAGTTCCCCGAGGGCGATCACTGAGAGGAAGACAATTAGGCCTAGGAGGAGTGGTCTTCTATGCGGCCTGGTTTCCGCCGTTGACTGTTCGCCCCTCTCTTCAGGACTTTGTTCCGGTTGCTGTCTCTTTCTCTATCTGCCCGTTTCTCATTGAGACTATTCGATCAGTCTCTTGGGCAATTTGAGAATCATGGGTAACTATCACGAAGGTCAGCCCATAATCCCGGTTCAAACTTCTCAACAACTTGACAATCTCCGCAGAATTCTCAGAGTCCAAATTCCCAGTTGGCTCGTCGCCCCACACTATCGCCGGCTTGTTCACAAGAGCACGAGCAATGGTGACCCGTTGTTGTTGCCCACCGCTAAGCTCCATAGGCTTGTGAAGCCGCCACTCCTCGAGCCCAACCATCTTCAAAGCACTCAAGGACTCTTTGTGAGCCTCAGTTTCAGACACACCTGCTAGGAGCAAGGGAAGCTCGACGTTCTCCTGTGCGCTTAGCACAGGAAGAAGATTGTAAGCTTGAAAGATGAACCCCATTCTTCTTGCCCGAAACCCGGACTTTTGATCATCGGACATGGTCGCCAGGTCAACGCCCTCGATCGCTACTTTGCCCTTGGTGATGTCGTCAAGCCCTGAGAGGCAGTTGAGAAGCGTGGTCTTGCCGCAGCCCGAAGGGCCCATTACGGCTACCATCTCGCCCTTTCGGACCTTGAGGTCGAGACCCCTAAGAGCTTCAACCTTCAGCGTACCTGTCTGGTAGACCTTCCAGACAGATTGGGCCTCGACCATCGATGGACCGTCGCGGACAACCAATCACTACAACTCCTGCGATTTTTCCTCTGCCGGATTTGAGATTGAGCTTTAAGGACATTGCGACGTCGAGGAGGACAGACCCGGTCTCATGTGACAGCTAGACGCCGCAAGGCGAAGGATTCCTGGAGAGTTAGTTATGAGAGCCTCCTCTGAAATGAATGTCAATGTGGCTAGGTCGAATAAAGAACGGAATGAGGAGGAGGTAGAGTACCAGACTTATGCGAGTATCGAGAAATGAGAAAGCGATTCCGAGCAGGGAAACTGCTGGCCCAACAACAGTTCGCCTTTTGGCTAGATTCACGATGTGGGGTTCCAGGTCTTTCTCGACCAGACGATGGTTCCTGGTTGCGTACCACCATACGGCATAAAGTGCCAGCCCTGTTGCCGCCAGATTTGCGCCATAGACTCGGACCGCAGTAGGCGAGAAAGGGTAGAGCCCGAGCAACGATGTGGAAAAGGGTACGAAACCGATGGTTAAGAGGAAGAGAATGTTGACCCACAAGAATACCCTGTCAGTCTGCTTGATATAGTGAAACTGGTTGTGGTGGCCGATCCAGTACACCCCTAATACGATAAAACTGAACGCGTAAGCGAGATAATTCGGCCAATGTCCTCTGATTTGACTCGCAAGCTCCGACTCAGGAAGGTTTGGGACAGGAACTGTTAGACCCAAAACCAGAACTGTCATAACCGTGGCAAATATCCCGTCCGCTAGGGCCTCAATACGGGCTTTAGTCAATCCCGCTTGGAGTATCCCAGAAATGGCCAATTTCTCTAAGACCGATTGCTACGAAGTATGCTTAGCTCTTTCCTAGCCCTATTATCAACGAAAACCTCTTCTTCTCCACTCCCGCAACTCCTGTGTGGGAAGCAAACAAACTGCCCACCGTTGGTGACACCGCACCAAATTTCCGCCTACCGTCAAGCAATGGCGCTTATGTTGCTCTGGAGGATTTTCTTGGAAAGAAGAATGTGATCGTTTATTTCTATCCGAAAGACTTCACTCGCGGCTGTACAGCGGAGGCTTGTAGCTTCCGGGACTCATACGAAGCGTTCACGGATCTGGGTGCAGAAGTGATTGGAATAAGCTCCGATAGCCAAAACTCTCATCGAGATTTCACTCAACAGCATCACTTGCCCTTCATTTTGCTCAGTGACGTGGACGGTTCGGTGAGGAAAGCCTATGGGGTCAAGAAGACGCTGGGCCTTTTTGCCGGCCGAATGAGTTTTGTGATTGACAAGAAGGGAATTATCAGACATGTCTTCTCATCACAGACTCGCGCAACCGCACACGTCGGAGAAGCTTTGAACGTCCTGAAGTCGCTGAGCTAGGTTGTCGCTAGCTTTCGAGGCACTCGAATGAAAATTCCGCGTTCCAATGAAGATTCCAAAGAGTTTTTCAGATCCATTTTGCCCGACGATCCTCGTATCACGATTCGGCCTATGTTCGGAAACATATCCGCCTTCGTTAACGGAAACATGTTCGCCGGGCTATTTGGAAACGACCTATTCGTACGCTTGTCCGATGAGAGTCGTAAGGAGCTGTTGGAGAAGAAGGGCACCTCACCGCTGGAACCGATGAAAGGAAGGCCCATGAAGGAATACGTCGTGCTTCCGAACGCTTGGCGAAACCAACACGAGACAATCCGAATGTGGGTCACCCGGTCCCTAGACTCGACCAGTAAGTTGCCTCCGAAGAAGACGAAAAAATAGCCTCATCGTCTTTCTAAAAGGGAAAAAGTTAGGTTACTATCTGGGCGGTAGCATGAGGTGTCAAGTGTCCATTCATAGCAAGGATCTCATTATTGTCGAAAGACAGCGTTAACCGGAGATTCAAAGTAGTCCCTGGAGAACTCTGGAACCCTCCCCCAGTGATCGAGATTTTGAGCGAGTCACTAGGTATTGAATAGGTCACATTTCCAAGATTGGAAAAAGTAACCACTGCGGCGGATACTGGAAAGCGGAACTCGTCGTAGGTTCCTGTAGCGAGTCTCGCGCTACCAAGAGTCTCCGGGACGGTCAAAACCGAGATCATGTCTACCGTTTTCTGAGACCCAACTATCGGGTACCAGCTACTATTGCTAGGGTTTCCAAGGCCTCCTTGATGGATCTCCATCCTTGCGAAGGTGAGATAGATGTGAAGAATGCTTGGGTCATACTGCCCACCACTCCCGGGCTGCGCCTGAGGCGGGTCCGAGATACTCAAAACTACCGTTCCCTGAACGTACCTAGTGTAGAAGAAATAGCCTGAAACCACGCCTATCATGAGTATCACCAGAACAATAGCCGCCGTACCCTTTGCCATCGCTTTTTCCCGATCGAGCCGGCCCTCGTTCCCACTAGGAGAGCTTCTAGGTCAGCCCTTATCCCTAGCATAACCGGAAATTACTCAATGGGGTTACAAGCGAAGACAAGAGTCGATCCAATCCGCAAGCCGTCGGGACGCTGGCCTCGAGCCGGTTTCTGGTCGGACTGACAACGAAGCTGTCAACGGCGGCATGTGCGACTATTCGAGGCCGCCGATCAGAGGCGTTCCACAACGGTTCGAGCTGCATACCCTAGTACTCCTCCTTCCAAGCCCACGTCGTAATGCGAGCAGAGGCCACGTTTAAGAGACGCCCCCGAATCCCTGACGCTACTGAAATCTCATGGAAGCATCAACAGTCACAACCCGACCTCAACCAAAACTACACAGTCTAGTTCACTTCGAAATACCAGCCAGTGACCCCTCAACCGTAAGCAAGTTCTACGAGCAGCTCTTCGACTGGAAGTTCTCCAAATGGGGAGAACAGGAATACTGGCTCATAGCTCACAAAGACGCGCCTGCAAACGAGACCATGGGCGGACTCTTCAAACGCAACGCCCCAAACGAACAATTCGTCAACTATTTCTCCGTCAACTCCATCGATGAATCCGCTGCAAAAGCCACAAGCCTAGGTGCCCAAGTGGTCACTGCAAAACAGGAAATCCCAACCGTGGGATACTTTGCAGTTCTCAAAGACCCCGACGGAAACACCTTCGCCCTGTTCCAGTCCACAGGCAGAATGTAGCCCCACAAAGCCCTATTCCAATCCAACCCCCCTCTTTTCTTTAAGTTCCCATGGAAGACCGTCTAACTTACTCGGATTCTTCAGAAACTCTGCCCGAGCATCGATAAAACTCGAATTCGGATACACCACCAAACATTTTTCACTCCCCAAACAAACGGTATCTGTGGAGCGTGCAAAGGCGCAATCGGCCGAGGTAGTAGAGATCCAGGACTCCAATAGAGTCCGGATACTGGAGTTCATCAAGGCAAATCCCGGTGCCCATCTGAGAAAGATCAAACGAGAACTCAACCTAGCCATGGGTGTAATCCAGTACCACCTGTACAAGCTAGAACGAGGTCGCAGCGTAACGTCGGTTCGGCAAGGCCTCTACAAACGCTTCTACGCCGACAAAGGCCTTAGAGTAGAAGACCATGAAATTCTAAGCATTCTCTCTCAAGAGACCGAGAGAGATATTGTACTCTACCTCATCAAGAACCCCCTGGCAACGCAGAAAGAGCTCTCCGAATTCGCCCGCATCTCAGCGAGTTCAACCAACTGGCACATGAAGAGGCTGTCCCAAGCGGGCTTCGTAGAACCTAGGAAGGAAGGCGGGTTCGTGTTCTATACCGTTCGAGGGGACCGCGCAAGGATCCTATCACTCCTTAGGAGCTATCATCCGAGAATATGGGAGAGATGGGCTGAAAGGTTGGCCGACTTACTGGCATAACCCGGCTAGGAGGAATTGGACTGGACAGGTTAGAGCAGTGAGATAATGTCAGGCTCTCCCACCGATCCGACTGAGCTACTGGAAATAGGTAGGGGAATCTTCGCGCTTATCCTCTTCTCGTTATCCTTGTACGCTTGGTCGAGAAGAAGGCAACCTGCCCTGATCATGGTGGCCGCAGCATTCTTCCTTTTTTTCATCAAGACATTCGTAGACTATATTCTACCTTCACCGACCGAGGATATCGTAAGGGTCGGAATCGACTTCGCGGCACTAGCCCTATTCTTCGTCGCAATCGTTGTTAGACCGAGACGAGACCCTGGCAAAAGAACCACCTGATCTAGTTCAATTGATCAATGCAAGACTTTAGAGTGTCTGCACGAGACCCGACATGTACAACTGTACCATGATGCCTAATACATCCCGCGCATTGACATGCCACTCGCAACCAAGGAGAAATGCGAATGCCCTCAGTCGGACCATTTGAACTAACCGAGGTGGAGTTCATTGGTCTTGAATTCCTAAGACAAGACGATGAGAGACAGCTTAGAAAGACGACTCTGCAGGCTACGTGGTCTGGGGACGAGAACTCCGGGTCAGAGCCGAAGGACTTGCAACAATAATCACCGACAGCAAAGGCGAGATCGCTTCCAGGGCCTTGCCATACTAGAGGACCAGTTGGAAGATAGAGCCAGAGGGCACCAGAATCAATCAAGCTCTTACCAATCACCCGCTTCCTTAGGGAGCGCATTCGCACAAGCGTTGATGAATACAGAATCAGGTAAGTAGCTTCGTTAGTTGCTCGCTCATTTGCCACAACCGTTTGGCAGAGTCATCCTCGTAGGATTCTTGGGAAGATTTTGCCGCGTGCATCTTGGTGAAGTACTTCCCGTTCACGCCTTCCAAGTCAGGAGAGGTGGCCACGTAGAGAATCCTTTTGGCCGCGGTTTTGGGACTTATGAAAAACGGGCGCATGAGTCTGAAACCGAATGTCACGAGACCATTGTTGTTGGCAAAATTGGTTCTGACAACCCCGGGATGTGCACTGTTCACAGTAACTCCAGTGCCGTCGAGTCTCGTTGCTAGCTCGTGAGTAAATAGTATCATTGCTAGTTTTGATTGGCCATATGCTTGCCAGCCCGAGAACTTTTTCTCGCCTTGAAGATCCTCAAAGTTGACCTTCGCGCCGTTGTGGGCGTCAGATGTAACGTTGACTATTCGAGATGGAGCGCTCGCCTTGAGGAGGTCAAGCAGGAGATTCGTCAAGAGAAAGGGTCCAAGATGGTTAATGGCGAAGGTCGATTCAAGACCGTCCACTGTGGCGGTGCGCCTTGTTAGATAGACTCCGGCGTTGTTGACGAGCAGGTGTAGCTTTTCGTGTCCCGCCTTGAAGTCACTCGCCAATCTGCGGATAGAGTCCTGAGAGGACATGTCAGCCAGCATCAGCTCAACGTTCCGGTGTCCACTCTTGGCGATGATCTCGGTCAGAGCCGCCTCGCCCTTTTCCTTGCTCCGAGAGACGATCACGACATTCGCTCCCATTATTGCGAGTCCGAGAGCTGTAGCTTTACCTATCCCAGAATTCCCGCCAGTAATGAGACACGTCTTACCCGTCATATCCACGTTGACCTCTGGCAAGTTCCACTCAGTGTATCGAACCATGAGTTACTGATAAGGTCCTGAGCCCCCAATCGTGCGTACGTTTTGATTTCTAGTTACATTGTCGAAGTGGAAACCGGATGCTAGGGACTCAACAGGTTATTCTTGGATCGTGCCGGGGTTAGCCCTCTGTTCGAGCGTGAGCAGAGTCTGCTTTCTCAATTTACCCCAGCGATACCCGCGCAGATTACCGTCTTTGCCAATTACCCGATGACACGGAATCACAAGCGCAACCGGGTTGGTTGCGCAAGCTCTTGCAACAGCTCGTGACGCCTCGGGCTCCCCTAGCTCCTTGGCGATGTTACCATACGTGGTCGTCTTGCCGAATGGAATGGACTGGATTATCTTCCAAACCCGTGATTGGAACGCTGTTGCCTTCACGTCCAGAGGAAGATTGAGGGCGAGATGCTCACCATCAAAGTACTTCGCGAACGCCCCAGTCCACTCTTCCATCCCTTGGTCATTTCGAATTAAGACTGCGGAAGGATAATCCTCAGCGAGAGATCTCTCGACAAACGCGTCCGAGTCTCCAATGCAGACACCGCACACACCTCTCTCTGTCGCTGCAACTAGCAGCCGGCCTAGGGGAGAGTCGATGATGCTGTACCGAATCCGCAAGCCCTCTCCTCCCCGGCCGAATTCTCCGGGATTTACTCCAAATCCACCCGGAACATTTTCGTAAACGCGACTTCGGGAAGAGAAGCCAGCGTTGTAGAGAGAATTGTTCACGGTCTCCCCATTTCTTAGAAACCGCTTCATCCTAGCAAGGCGGCGAGCTTCCACGTACTGGCGAGGCGAAACCCCGAGAACCCTCTTGAAAGTCCGCTGGAAATGATAAGGGCTAAGGCCAACTTGATGACTAAGGGTTGCAAGGGTAAGTTTCCCCTCAAGATTGGCTTCGATGTATTTGCAAACACGGTCTACCAATTTGGCTTTCGGAGATGGCCCCGCGTCGCGAGGCTGACAACGCTGACAAGGCCGAAAACCAGACTGTTCGGCTTCAATCGATCCGGGAAAGAATGTCACATGTTCCTTCGTTGGGCGTCTAGCCGGACATGAAGGTCTACAGTAGATCCTGGTCGAGCG
>VBBV01000100.1 GCA_005883695.1 Candidatus Bathyarchaeota archaeon
TAGTCTTCCGTTTCGGGAAGGATGCGGCTGATTCTGTCAAAGAGTTCGTAGCCCGCCGCGATCGAAGAGTGCGTCTCAACATCGTTCGTAGGTTGGCTCCAGACCAGAATCTCCGCGGGAGCAAGTCGGACAACTAGTTGGAATCGTCCGTCTTCGGTGATCCAGTAGAGCGATTGGCCTGATTCGCCGGTGGAGTACCCTAGCCAGCGGAAATTCTTGAACCATCGACCTTTCAGTTTGCACGTTAGGATGCCGGGGTCGATTCCTGGCGGGAGTTGGCCTCGAATAACGGGCTCTCCCTCGTCAAGGTGGTGTGTCGTCTTTCTAGAGTGGTGTAGGACCTTGTATCCCTCGTCCGTCTTTAGGACTAAATTATCATCCTCAAGTCGTTTGAGAATTCGCGTCAATTTCTCTTGGTGCAGTCCAAGCCTTCTCTTCATTCCCTGGAAACTATAGGTTGCGTCAGACTCGGATGATAGCATGTTCATTACGAGTGTCTGATCGTCTAGCGGTCTTGAGTCAAAGGATGCGCCGATTTCTGGAGAAGGCAATCGCTTCTAAGTGGGCCTGTTCGCCGGCCCTTATTTATTGACGATGTTACTGTTCGTGGTTTAGTGGAAACGGGCTCGGCCCTGAGCCAAGATCGAATCGACGTTGGCTTTCCAAGCGTCGAACTGCGCGGGGTCCTTCGGATAGTTCTGGTATAGCTCGTTGAGCGCTCGCATCCTACTCATCGTGAACACAAGTCCACTGAACGCCTTGTACGACCCCAGACCTCTGAACAGTTTGACTATTTTCTTGCCAGCCGAGAGATGGGGCATTTCTCCCAGCGATATCTCTGTGGCTTCGTCCGATGAGAGGAAGTGTCTCATTCCATAGTTGATCTGGTCGTTGTTGAGTGTCTGCAAGTACATCCGAAATACTTCCAGCCCGGCTGTCTTGTTGCCGTAGTGATTGACGAAGTCTAGGTTGTACTGCCAAAGCTGTTTCTCGCTGAAATCGTTCGCCTCGATCGCCTGCACAGCGGTTTCTCCGGCCATAACTCCGCCTATCAGTCCCGGGCCTATACCGCCGGCGCTGATAGGGTTGGGAAACCATGCTGCGTCTCCACAGATCATGTATCCGTTAGCTACGAGACAGTCGTTCTGGTGTCTAACCGAGACCTGCCATGACCCTGTTAGGTTGCTGTCATCGCTCAGGGGCTGAATATCCTTGAATCGGTCATCCGCCGCCAACCAATCTTTCAGGAGAGCACTGAGCGGCTTTGAGCTCCTCTTCTGCTGAATCCCCAGGCCAATGTTGACCTTGTCCTCGGATTTTGGAAAGAGCCAGAGATAGCCTCCAGGCGCTTTCTCCGCGTCGAGGTAGATGTCGCAGTGGAACGGTTCCACTTCAACGCCATCCCGGAGTTTCGCGTTCAGACGCGCTGTTGGTTCTACATCGTCCTTGTTGATCTCTTTCTCAATATGACTCGGAATCGGAAGATTCCGGCGAAGCTTAGTGGACATCCCCGAGGTATCTATGATAAGTTTGGAGCGAATCTCGAACGGCTGGTTTACCCCAGGGCCGACTGTTTGCCCGTGCAACCCGACTATCGTTCCGTTCTCTTGAATTAACTCCGTTGCTTGGACATTGCCACGAAATTCAACGCCCGCTTTCAAAGCATCATCAAGTAATCGTTTTGCGAACTTTGGCCGATCGAGAACATATCCAGGACCCTCGAATGGAACTCTGACCTTCATGTCAGGGGAGTACACGTAGACGGCAGTTACCCTGTTCTCCATCTCGGGCTTGCCGTAGGTGGTCCCGATGCGTTCGTGAATGTACTTGATGTGATGTTCCCCAACGGCGTCGCCACAAACCCAGCCTAGAACAGTTTTCTTACCCGCTTCGGTCGGCGGGTTTCGGTCCATGAGGAGAACGCTAACGTTGCCTTTGCCCTTCAGCGCGATTGTGCCGGCTGTCATACAGCCCGCTATGCCGGCGCCAACAACTACTACGTCCCAGTTTTCGGCCAAATTCTTCACGACGTTAGGAGTCTATCGTGGACTCTCGAACACGCTTTAGCCTTTTGCCCCTTAACCAAGCCAATCTCGGGAATTAGCCTTATATCACCTCCGGCGAGGTCGGCTTTTCGAAACAGAGAGATAGCCTGCAATGTCATCCAACCTAAGCGTCGACGCGAAAAAGCCACCTTTCATTGGCTTGTGGCTCAAAGCGATGCGGGTCCCGTTCTTGCAGGCGACCTTCGTGCCTGTCATACTCGGGGGCGTCGTCGCCTGGGAGACACTGCACCTGTTCAGCTGGTCTACGTTCTTGCTCACATTGCTCGGCGCGAGTCTGATCCAGATCGCTAGTAACATGTTCAATGACTATTTCGAGTTCAAAAGTGGAAATGATCTCCAAGTCAGACACCAGAACCCGTTCGCCGGGGGAGGAAGAATACTAACAGCGGGCCTGATTCGGCCATCAACCCATCTGATCGTATCGACCTCTTGCCTAATCCTTGGATCGCTCATAGGATTCTACCTTATCTTTGCATTGGGACTGTACCAATTGTTCTGGTTTGGACTGATCGGTGTCATATCCACTTACTTCTACGTCGGCCCTCCCTTCAAACTGGCTTACCGTGGAGTCGGAGAATTTCTCGTCGGCCTCAACTTCGGGCCTGTAATGACCCTCGGCTCCTACTACGTTCAAACAGGGTCCCTTGCATCGGCAACAGTACCGCTACTTGCGTCTATTCCTGTTGGACTCCTAATCGCTGCGGTCTTGTGGATCAATGAATTTCCCGATATGGACGCGGACAAAGCTGTTGGAAAGAAGACTCTCGTCTTGAGGCTAGGCTACCTCAGATCTGTCGCCGTCTACGTCGGACTGCTGGCGACCTCATACTTTCTACTCCTCCTCTACGCGGTTCTGAAGGTGTTCATCTCCTTCCCAATCACAAGCTTCGCAACGCTCACTGCGTTGTTCAGTCTACCGTTTGCTTTGAAGGCAGTCAGGATACTGAGGGCTAACTACAAAGATCCGCACGCGATAATACCCGCGAACGCTAACACGATAATTCTCCACCTGGCCTTCGGCGTCCTCGCGATCGTCGGCTTTGTAATCGGGGGACTGGCCGGGCTTTAGCGACCCGGTCGCAGGCTCAGATCTTGTTATATTCATACTATCAGCAAATCGGTTCTTGATACCGGGCGATGGCGCGGACAAGTATGGTGGACACGGTGCAGAAACAGAACGCTAGCCTTGAGGATCGTGTGTTCAAGCTCAAGCTAGAATGGATGATGGCGAAGGATGACAATGAGCGTCGTAGGATAAGCGAAGAGATCAGGCGTCTCATCCAGTCGACACCTTCAAAATAGCCCCTTTAGGTGGCTTCGCCATCTCGTGGGCGGGTCGTTACGGACCAGCGAATCGCTGTTAAACTATCAACCGCTCTCGCCTTCGGCCCGACTGGAATAATCTGGGCCTTTCTACCAATCCAGCTTCGCTCACTCGGAGCATCCTTCTCGCTAATTTCCCTGGTCTCCTTTCTTCCCGCGATCGAGACCATCGTCCTCTCTCCAGTCTGGGGAGGTATTCTCGACAGGACCGGAAAGGGGAAGAGGATTCTCGCACTGTCGTTCCTAGTCCAAGCTGTCGGATTCACACTGTTCCCGCTTCTGCGGGACCCTGCACAGTTCGTGTTCGTGGTTGCACTAATGGGCCTCTTCTCCTCAAGCTTCATCCCCATCTTCGCAGCACTGGCGACCGACAAATCCTCCCAATACGGGCGAGCTATCGGAGAATTCTGGACAGCAGCCTCACTAGGCTATGCATCAGCAACCCTCATCGGAGGAGTACTATTCCAATTCCTCAACCCAGTCTACCTCTATGCCCTAGGAGCACTTTTTGGCTACACAGGAATCCTTGTCGTTTCCTTCTTGACCAAAGAGGGTCTTACTATCGCGAGGTCTTCGATCCGTCCGGAGGGATATTGGAGTCTTCTCAAGCAACGAAATGTCCTCATTCTCTGTGGAGTCTCAATTCTCGCGCTTATCTCATCTTCTTCCTTCAACAGTTTCTTCACAATATACCTAGTGGATTCTCTCAGCGGGTCCCGATTGATGGCCGGTCTTGCCGCAACCGCGACGACAGTCCTCGGTGCGATCGCTTTCCGGATAGTCGGTCCTCTTGATGATCGAATAGGCAGAAAGCCAATGTTCCTCTTGGGAGCTGTGGGCTATGCAGTCTATTTTGCAACGATCTACTTTGTCACTAACACTGTTGTGGTGACCATTTTGTGGACTCTCCCGATCTATCCGTTGATCCAGGCATCGGCTGCGGCGTTGATGTCAGACTACACTTCGATCGCTGACCGGGGAAAGGGATTGGGTATCCTTGAGTCAGCGATTAGTCTCGGAGGCGGCCTAGGACCCTTGATCGGAGGAGTAATCGCAGACGCCACTCAACTCCAGTCAGTCATTCTCTTCGCTCTTGCGGCAGCACTTGGTTCCGCTACGCTGTCACAACTCTTTTTGAGGGAGCAAGCTCACAGCCCACGAACTCTGAATTCTGAACACGTTAACCCGGCTCCGATTAAATAACCCCGATTCATGCCGGCCGCTGCCGGAGAGCCCGAGATGAATCCCGAAGTCCAAGAGAAACGAGGATTCTTCTCCAAGATTCCTAGAAAACTAAAGTGGCTCATCGTCGCCCTTGTCTTCAACAATGTCGCGATAGGATACCTCCTCGTCTACCTAACTGCATTTTTCCCCGAACTGGGGATCAATGCGGGAGTCGTAGGACTTCTCCTCGGGCTGGAGGGCGCGATGGTTCTCCTCTCAATACCCCTTGGAATACTCTCCGACAGAAGAGGTCGAAAGAAACTACTCCTGATCGGGACCTCTCTGGTTCCTATTCCCATCATTCTAATCGCCCTCACGATAAATGTGGCCGTCTTGATCGTCGCAGCCATCATTCTTGGAATAGCTGAGTCCGCCGCACTTTCAACATGGAACGCGATAATCGCTGACCAGACGAGCATAGAGAACCGAGACGCATCTTTCTCTCTCTCATTCATCATTGGTAACGGATCCATAGCGTTCGGGTTCCTCTTGCCAACACTGATTCCGACGCTCCAATCTCTGACAGGACTCAGCTCAATCATCATACATCAAGACCTACTTGTGTTAATGGGACTGGTCTCAGCCATAACGCCGGTCTGGCTGTTTCGTATCCTCAAGGGCTACAAAGAAACACCTAACCCGAAAAAACTGATAAGAGGCAAGAATTTCCCGACTCTCCTCAAGTTTTCCGGGATCAACAGCCTCATCGGACTCGGAGCAGGGTTCATTATTCCGCTAATTCCGACGTGGCTTTTCCTCAAGTTCGGAACCCCGGACACGTTTAGCGGACCCTTGCTCTCACTGTCCAACTTGACAATAGCGCTCGCTGCTGTAGCGAGTCCTAGAATCTCTGGCCGGTTTGGATTAGTCAAAGCGATTGTCGCTACGCAAGGATTCTCGACAGTCTTCATGCTGAGTCTAGCGCTCGTCCCGGACGTTAGACTGGCCGGCGGTCTCTACGTCATTCGAGCGGCTTTGATGAACATGGCGGGACCGCTGGGAGATTCCTATCTGATGGGGGTCATGTCCCAGGAAGAGAGGGGACTGGCGAGTTCTATCAATACTGTCGTTTGGAGAATTCCCAATAGCATAACCACGGTGATTGGCGGCTTGATCCTGGCAACAGGAAGATTTGACATTCCCTTCTATCTGGCAACCGTGTTCTATGTCATCTCCATCACGCTGTTCTATACACAGTTCAAGAGCATACGACCCCAGAGCTAGCGCACGATCGGCGCGAAGCATCTTTTTAGCCACCGGACAAGAGTCTAGACCAGAGGCAAGCACTACGTCCCAAACCCATAGTCCCAGTACGACAATATCCCCTAGAGAGATTCTGAAAAAATACGACGTCATTGCAGTAGTGGGCGCTTCCAAGAACCCAGAGAAAGAAGCCTACACGGTACCCGCATACATGAAAGAACATGGTTACACGATCATCCCGGTAAATCCGACTGCTGATCAGATTCTAGACGAAAAAGCGTACAAGAGCCTCATGGAACTGCCCCCGGACTTGGCGAAAAAGGTGGATATCGTGGACGTCTTCCGTCCTAGCGAAGAACTTCCGCAGGTTGCACAGCAAGTGATCGAGATGCGGCAGAAGTATGGTAGACCGTTTGCGTTCTGGGCCCAGCTCGGACTCGAAAACGAGGAAGCGAAGAAAATGCTATCAGCGAACAAGATCCCCTACGTGATGAACGCCTGCCTCAGAGTCGTTCACAAGCTCCTGTAACTGTCCCCCAGCGACTTCGGGACCAGGATTCAGTCTTCGGTGAATCATATCGTCCCACTAGGCCTGGTCCATCCGAAGATTCTATTCATGTTATGTGGTGCTCTTGAGTATGAAAAACGGTGCTAGGGAGTGATAGAAAATGGACGAGACCCTGATACTCAACCTTGTAGGAACTTTCGCATTCGGCTTGAGCGGTGGAATACTTGCAGTCCGGAAGAAAATGGACCTATTCGGGGTCCTAGTGCTATCAGTGGCAACAGGGCTTGGCGGTGGAATAATGCGAGACCTAATCCTCGGGCACACTCCCCCGATGACGCTGGTTGACTGGCGCTATTTGGCCGCTGCCGGGGTCGCGGGGTTCCTGGTCTTCTTGGATTTCCTAGCAATCTTCACCGTCACGGGCACCACTATAGCTCTCGCGGCTGGGCTAAGCCCTGTGCCGGCCTCGTTACTGGGAATGCTTACAGGTATCGGCGGAGGAGCTCTAAGGGACATTCTGGCAGCGGAAGTGCCGCTGGTGCTGAGGAGCGAGATATACGCAGTCGCTTCCTTGCTCGGAGCAATCATAATCGCTGTGGCCAACCAAGCACAAACTCTGGGACTTCCTGCTGAGATCCTCGCCGCTTCAGCCACTTTCGCTCTTCGAATGGTCAGCGTTTGGAGAGGCTGGAAGATTCCAATAGCCCACCCGGGAACACGATAGGCTTTGTTCTTGATCTAGATCATTTCGATGTTATCGGGGGAGACGCCTAGCTTTGAGAGTTCGTTTTTGGCTTGGTCTCGATGGTCTCCGTGGAGGATGATGCGGCCGTTTTCTATGTCGCCG
>VBBV01000011.1 GCA_005883695.1 Candidatus Bathyarchaeota archaeon
AGATTGACGAAAAGCTTCTCGAGCACTTGAAGCCGGATCTTATTCTGACCCAGGAACTCTGCCATGTTTGTGCTGTTTCCTATACGAAGGTCAAGGAAGCAGCTCGGGTCTTAGATGCAGACACCAAGATCGTCTCGTTGGAACCAACGAATCTGGAAGAAATCGTCGACAACATTCTACTGGTTGGTAGGATGACGGGTGCGCAGGCCGAGGCCGAGAAACTAGCTTCGCAGATGCTGCAGAGAATAAGCAGAGTGAAGGGGAAAACGCGAGTGGTGGGACTTAGGCCGCGGGTCTTCTTCATGGAATGGCTCCAGCCTCCGTGGGTTGGCGGACACTGGATTCCCGAGATGGTCGATTATGCTGGAGGGGTTGACGGGCTTGGCCGTTCCGGTAAGCCTTCCCACAGAATCGGTTGGGATGAAGTTGTGGAGTACCAACCTCAGATTATCGTTCTTTCTCCATGTGGGTTCGATGCAAACCAGGTCATGGAAGAAGCTCACGTGCTGGAATCGTACCAAGCGTGGGAGAAGATCCCGGCGTTCCAGTCCTCAAGAATCTATGCGGTTAACGCGTCCGCTTATTTCAGCAGGTCAGGTCCCAGAGTGGTAGACGGGCTTGAGATACTGGCTCACATAATACATCCGGGGCTTTTCCCAGAGAATCCACACCCGGAAGCTGTGAGGATGGTTTCCAAAGACCTGATTTTAGGCAAGAGAATTATTGAAACAGTGTAAACGTAGTAGAAACGAGTGAACATAGACGCCCCTTAAATCTCAGAAGGAGAAAGCGGAGGATTTTCGTGCGCTTCACCATGGGAAGCGGATTCTGATTCTTCCGAACGGTTGGGATGTTCCGAGTGCACGCGTGTTTGAGGATGCGGGGTTCCCTGCAATCGCGACGTCTAGCGCGGGCCTATTGGTCTCGTTGGGCTATCCTGACGGTGAGGTTATCGGCAGAGACGAGTTTGTCTCGGCTGTTGGAAGAATCGCCAGGGTCTTGTCCGTTCCCCTTTCTGCTGACGTTGTCGCTGGTTTTGGAAAGACCACGAAGGAGGTGCTCGTGACAGTCAAAGCGATTCTAAAGACCGGGGCTGTCGGGATAAACATCGAAGACTTCACGCACGCCACAAAGAAACTCTACCCGATTGAGAGACAGATAGAAAATGTAAAGGCGATCAGAAAGCTAGGCGAAACCGAAGGAATTCCTCTCGTGATCAATGCACGGACTGACGCACTGAGATATGCTGAGGGTGAAGAAGGAGCGCGATTCAAGGAAGCGGTTCGTCGAGCCACGGCCTACAGAGACGCGGGGGCTGATTGCGTCTACCCAATGGGTCTTGTGGATGCAGCTTCCATCGCGAACTTTGTGAAGGCCTTAGACTTTCCGATCAATGTTATGGTGAGAAAGGGTCTGCCGCCAATTAGTGAGCTGGAGAGGCTTGGTGTCGCTCGTGTGAGCTTCGGTCCCAGCCCATCTTATGCGGCGATGGGCCTACTGAAACGGGCGGCCAAGGAAGTGCTTGAGAGTGGAACTTACGAGAACCTAATCGAGGGCGCGATAACATTTGACGAGTTGAACGCGTTGGCCGTCTCGAGAGCCGATAGCTCTGGGCATCGCTAAATGACTGATCAAGATTCGGTCAGATCAGAGACGATTTGTGTTCCTGAATATTCTCAAGGGTCTCTTTCTCGACTTGAAGGGTAACATGTTCTATCCCAAAAGACCCCTTGAGCTTGGCTTCTATCTCCTCCACGATGGTCGAACCTTTACTGATGCTGTCAGTGTCTACTGTGATGTGTCCGCTGAGCGCGTAGAGGCCCGAGGTTATGGTCCAGACATGGAGATCGTGCACTCCCTTTACCCCGTCAACGCTACGGACCGCCTTCGCTATTGTCTCCAGTTGCATTTGTCTAGGGGTGGCTTCGAGGAGGATGTTCGTCGAGTCTCTGACAAGCACGTAGGCGCTTCGCATGATCAGGACGCCAATAACGGCGGCTGCGAGAGGGTCGATTCCAAGATAGCCAGTGAATATCACGACGAGACTGCTAACAATCACGGCTAGGGATGAGAGAACGTCTCCGATAGTGTGGAGGAATACGCCTTTGACATTGAGGTTGGTGCCTCTAGACTGAGAGAGGAACCCCGCGCTGGTGAGGTTTCCCAAGAGACCGATTGATGCTATTGCGAGGACTAGTGGCCCCTGGACTATTGGAGGCTGGCGGAGCCTCAGGTAGGCCTCGAAAATTATCAAGAAGGCTGCGCCTATCAGGACTGAACCGTTGATCAGGGCCGCGAATATCTCCGCTCTGTGGTAGCCGAAGGTCCGTCTTGCAGTGTGAGGCCTCCGTCCTAATCTGAGTGTGAGGATGCCAACTCCTACCGCTAGAACATCAGTTAGTACGTGGCCGGAATCGCTCATCAGTGCGAGGCTCTGGCCTAGAAAGCCTCCGGCGAATTCAATGATGGCAATTACTGAGGATATAATGAGTACGATCCAGAGACGCTTCTCAGCATTCCACGATGACACCGACAGATCTATGCTCAAAAGATGCTCATTTCTTCCGACGCTTGGTGCTTCGCGAATTGTATAGAATCCAGTCTACATCCTGCGAGTTGGTCTCTACTCTCCAGTTCGAGATTAATCCCTTGACTTTGGTGAAATCCTTGTCAGAAAGCGGAAGCTTTGGTCCCAAAGCCTTCGTAACGAATCCTTCCCTGTTGGAGAGGGCACGGTCAATGAGGGCACCTAAGAGCTCTTCTTGAGTCACTCTCTTACCAGAGGATAGTGTGACCATCGCCCGTAACCGCGCTAGTTTCTCCTTATCTTCGGTGCGAATTCGGACAGTCGTCCCCATGTAAACTCTCTAATGAGTGTACTTGTACGCCAAATAATCTTGCTAATAGTTTGCGAAGATAGTGAGTTCATCCGGAAACAAACCGCGGCTCATCTACCCCGAGTTCTTCCTCTGTCGATTGACCAAGAGTACCCCTGCGAGGATTAGAAGGAAGCTGACGGCGGTCCACGGGCTCAGGTTTTCGCCAAGCAGGAGAAAGGAGGTCAGCACGCCGAAGACTGGGACGAGGTTACCGAAGATTCCTGATCTGCCAGCTCCGATCTTCGAAACACCTTCTATGTAGAGGAAGTATCCGATTACGGTCGAGAGGATGGCGAGGTAGAGGATCCCGAGCCATGAGCCAGCGTCCCAACTGTAGGTCCAAGGTGCTTCAAGGAGCGAGAAGGGAATAAGGAAGAACCAGCCGAAGAGGCTGATCCATGACAGGATCGAGAGCGAGGATTGTTGAGGTCCATGATTGTTTGCGCGGTTCGCTGCGATGAATCTTCTCAGTATGACCGTGTATAGGGCATATGCGGTTGCGCCGCCGAAGACGAGGGTCACGCCTAGCGGTCTGTTGAGAACCTGAGTGTTCGGAGAGAGTATGGAGATCGTAATGATTCCCGCTAGCCCGGAAACGAAGCCGAGAATCTTGGTCCCTGTAAGTCGCTCCTTCAGAACAAAGCTCGCCATGACGGCTATGAGTACTGGTCCTATTCCTATCACGAGAGAGTCGTCGCTGGCCGCGGCGTATTTGACGCCGTAGAGGAAAAAGATCTGGTAGAGAGTTGTGTTGAGAATCCCCATTACGACGAGCGTCGGTATCCACGATCGATCGATTTTGAAAGAACCCTCTCTGAACCAAAGTATGGCGAACAGTACGGGGATGACGATAGCGTATCTTATCGCGGCGATGGAGACAGGAGGGAGATTTGTTGCGAGGAGTCTTCCGACTGGCCATGCAAGGCCCCAGATGAACATTGTGAAAACAAGTCCAGAATAAACCGCCCAGTTCTGATGTTCAGGGCGAACCACTGTGGGCAGAGCTGAAGTTGTGACTCCTTTAGTGTTTCTCTTGAGAGGCAAGACTGCAAGCAGACCTGCTTGAGACTTCACCATTTCAACATTCTAGCATTTTGCGCTGTGGGTCGGTGCACAGGTATTTTGTAGATCACGCGTAAATAGTCCAGAAATTCAGCTTGGCATCTCTACGGCAATGAGTGCGCGTGATGAGTAAGACCGGTTCTTCCCAAGCTCGTTGGATTGGAATCCTCGTATTCCTGCTCATAATATCTCTCGGCGAACTCACGGCTCTAATCCTGAATTATCAGAACAACTTCTACCTCCGCCAATACATCTCCACTAACCTTGGCGCGACTGTCGTAACTACAGTCGGCCTCCTAGTATTCGCCTCTGGGGCTGCTTACTTAGTTTCGAAGAGGTTTGGAGTCACTAAGATCCCCGGTCCTCGTGTTCCAGTGTTCGCGAGAATCGGTTCTTTTGTAGGTAGAAGATACAAGCTGATAATCGTCTTTTGGATTCTTCTCCTTGCTGTAAGTTTTCCCTTATCTCAGCAACTCTCTCAGGTTGTCACCTCAAACACTAGTGGTGGCCAGTCAGGCACTTCTGAGTCTGCTCGGGCGCAAAATCTTATGGCTCAAGAGTTTCCCCATCCACAAGCCAACACCAGCGCCATAATTCTCCTCCAGGGAAATGATGTTACTGACAATGCGACCAAGCGATTCACTCTCGACCTGGAAAAACAGCTTCTAGTAGCGGGAGTTCTGAATAGTCTTGAGAACTTCACCTCTGTCTACAGTCTAGAGAGAACGGCCTTCACCGCATACTACCTACAGACGGGCGATAACTACTCAACCGCTCAATCAATCGCCAATCAAACCATATGGGCCTATACTCTCGCCTCCTACAGATTCCCGAGCCCACCGATCCCACCAATTCCACCGGCGATTCTCCAGAATTTCATCAGCCCTGACAACAAGGTCATGATCGTCCTAGTAAGCTTCTCGCAATCCCCCGGCTCCTTTGCCTCAGCGAACAATGACCCAATATTGAAGAACGTAGTGACTATGAGGTCCATCATCTCCTCACTGAAATCCAGCGACGGTGGGCCCTCGCAGACATACGTTACAGGCGACCTAGCTACCACTGCCGACTCTTCTCTCGGAAGCGATAGAGATCTCGCTCTTATCGAGCCGGTCACCATAGGCGCCATTCTCATTCTCGCAGGATTGTTCTTCTTTGCAATCGCAACCCCCTTCGTCCCTCTGACCATCGTCGGACTGGCACTGTTGATCACCGATGGAGGGCTCTACCTCATCGGCAAATACATCCTTCCGGTCCAGGCTACGACCACGACATTCCTGTTCACCATAATGCTAGGAGTGGGAACTGATTATTCCATCTTCCTGATGGCTCGCTACCGGGAAGAACGCGTCGAAGGCCACAACAAAGCCCAGGCAGTCCAGACATCGGTCACCTGGTCCGGAGAGAGCATCGCTACTAGCGCGACAACGGTAATCATCGCCTTCGGTGCCATGACGATTAGCAGCTTCACACTGCTTCAATCCATTGGCGTCGGCCTCGGGTTCGGCGTCCTAATCGCTCTACTGGTTAGTCTCACGTTGATCCCGTCTTTCATCCTGATCGCTGGGGACAGAATATTCTGGCCCCGATCTGGCAAGAGATTCGAGAGCTATGCGGTCCGGGCGCGGAAGAAGAGAGCTGAGAGGCCGGGATATTTCCGGCGGGCTGCAGGCTTCAGCGTCAGGCGACCAGCCCTAGTCTTGGGACTGACAGTGCTCATATCCATCCCCGCGATCTACATATCGCTCACTGGAGCCACTTCGTACGATTTTGCGGCTGGTCTCGCGAATGCTGACAGTGTTCACGGTCTCACTGTGTTGGAGCAGAGCTTCGGTGCCGGTCAGATAGGCCCGACTCAAGTCCTCGTGCAGTTTCCTGCAACAATTCTGACAAACGGGAACCTTACGAAGGTTGCGCAGGTTAACCTAGAAACCCTGAGCCAGAGCATTGGAAACTTGTCCAATGTGAAGGTGGTCACGGGACCCACTCGTCCTAACGGGGCTCCAGTCAACGCGACCAATATGAAGACAGTGATGCCTCTGGACAGGCTTGCAATCCTCGGGGATATCGGGAAGGATAATCGGACCACGTTGGTGACAGTTCTATTCGTTGAAGAGCCGTTCACCCAGCGATCTCTTGACACTGTTAGCCAGATCCGAAGCCTGGTTGGGACCCTTCGAGCATTGGACCCATCACTTGGCCAGGATTCAATACTTGTCGGGGGCGCTTCCGCATCCACTCTGGATTTTTCCAGCGAAACGGTTGGTCAGTTCAACACGATGCGGATTCTGACTGTCTCAGCCATATTCCTAGTGTTGCTAGTAGTACTCGGCTCGTATCCTCTTGCGATAACCGGGATTCTCTCGATTGGATTGAGCATCACTTGGGCGTATGCGGCCACTCTTCTCTTCTTCAACAACGTACTGCAATCAGGTGTGCTATTCATCATCCCGCTCATTCTCTTTCTGCTCCTCTATGGGATCGGCATGGACTACAACATCTTCATCCTGACACGTATCAGGGAGGAGGCACAGAAGGGCAAGGAGACTCGTCAGGCCGTGGTCGATGCCGTTGACCGAACCGGTGGAATCATAACGGCTCTTGCATTGATCCTTGCTGGAGCACTAGGGTCGCTTTTGCTGTCTTCTAATCGTCTTCTAGAAGGCTTCGGCTTCGCAATAGCTCTAGCGGTGGTGCTAGACGCGATGGTCGTGCGAACCTATCTCGTCCCGGCAATCATGTCGGTGCTGGGCCAGAGAGCATGGTGGGGTCCCAATCGACTGAGAAGAGTTA
>VBBV01000197.1:0-1621 GCA_005883695.1 Candidatus Bathyarchaeota archaeon
AGACCGGTCCACATCGATCTGATTCGCTGTTATCCGGCAGTTTGCCCTTGAGTAGAATAGAGAGCTGAGAAGGTGGCCGGCAGTATGCATCTTCATCAGCCTGTATCTCCTCTCCCAATCGACATGTCCGGTTACTTTGTCTCCATTCTTCAAAGGGGCTGGAGATTCTAGGGTGTGGAGTATCTCGTCCTCAGCTTTTGTTGTTTCTTGGACCTTTGACGCGTTCAGGATCCCGATATCGCAAGCTACACCGCCACCACGTGGGTAGAAGAGCGTCTGGCCCAGAACAACCGCTTGCCCTTCGACCGAAACTACCCTCCCAACGAAATCTTTGGAATACGGCTCCTCCCAGTATAGCTTCCTCGTAATGGATAATCTCCCCCAAACTACTATCGTACAGCAGATTGCCTTACGATTACCGCCTCTTTCGTATTCTTTGACTGGTTGTATACTTCCTGGGCTTCCCTTACAGTCGCGCCTCCGTGTACTATCTCTCGAATTGCTCTGATCATTGGCACAGGGTGATCTGATTGCCAGATGTTCCGACCCATGTCGACTCCTACGGCTCCCTCTTGAATTGCGTCGTAGGCGAGTTGAAACGCGTCCAGCTCTGTCTCCAGCTTAGGTCCGCCAGCCACAACCAAAGGCACTGGACAGCCCTTGACAACTTTTCCAAAATCCTCGCAATAGTAGGTCTTTACAAAATGGGCACCCAGCTCCGCGGCGATTCTACAAGCCAGTGCAAGATAGCGCGCGTCTCGTTTCTCCAGCTCCTTGCCCACCGCCGTAACAGCAAGAACGGGAATACCGTGCTCCTCGCCCTCATTCACCAGCCCCCCAAGGTTCGTCAAGGTCTGATGCTCGTGAACAGACCCTACAAAGATCGAAAGAGCCATTGCCGCAACGTTCAGCCGAACAGCATCACGCACAGAAGTTGTGATGGCCTCGTTAGTCAATGAATCCCCGATAATGCTGGCTCCACCTGAAACCCGAAGGACAATAGGCACGTTGGATCTCGGGTCAATAGAGGTCCGAAGTACTCCACGGGTGCACATTATCCCGTCAGAGTATGCCAGTAGAGGTTCGATCGTTTTCCGAGGCTCTTCCAGCTTGTGGGTGGGACCCATAAAGTAGCCATGGTCCACCGCAAGCATTACCGTTCTTCCCGTTTCAGGTTTGATTATTCTTGAAAGCCGGTTTTTCATTCCCCAGTCCACGATATGTCAGCTCAAACGGTGTTGCGCTGGCAACGCAATATTACAGTTTCTCCCCAAGGAGTCTAAGACCTCCATCCCGGAAGAAATGTCAGAATGCTTGTGGAATCCTCAGGGGAATAATCTTCGAACAGAGTCAAGAACTCGATACCTGAATGGGCGGCCCGAGGCTACTAAATCCCTATATCGCTACCGGGCTGCGAATCTCGTCAACGAACAGGCTGCTTGCAAGAGGCTTGTAGATGATCCGACAGGGCTGGCCATACTTTGACGGATGGCCCTTCCCAGAAAGATGGGTTCACCTAGACGGGCTCGCAATCCACTACGTGGACGAGGGTTCCGGTGCTCGTCCAGTTGTGATGGTTCACGGCAACCCAGCTTGGTCCTACATGTGGAGGCGTCTAGTC
>VBBV01000197.1:1632-3936 GCA_005883695.1 Candidatus Bathyarchaeota archaeon
CGGACCTCCACGACTTTCCACATCATGCAAGGATAGTTTCTGGCTACATTGAATCTCTAGGGCTCAGGAATCTAATCCTGATCCTGCACGACTGGGGAGGGCCCCTCGCAATGCAGTACGTGATACGACACCCGCAAAACGTCGCCGGCCTGGTCATCATGAACACTTTCCTCACATCGGACTATCGCCTTCCCCCTCAGGTCGCGGCGAAGATCACTCCTGCGATTATCAAGGAGTCATCCGTCCATCCTGAGAACATCCCCGAAAGCGCCATGGAAGCCTACTGGGCGCCCTTCCCTGATGACGAAGCAAAGAAAGCCTACCAAGCATTCCCCAGAATGTTCCCAGACTCGCCCACGCACCCCAGCTTCAAACCGATGAAAGAGGTAGAGCAGGGTCTCCCTCGGCTGAAGGTTCCAACGCTAATGATCTGGGGAACAGGAAAATCGCCCCCGACGTATGCTGAGAGAATATCCAAGATGATTCCAAACGCAAAGTTGACCCAGGTGAAGGCGGGCCACTTCGTCCCGGAGGATGCACCGGACGAAGTCGAGAAGCTTATACTAGGTTTCTTCTCTGATAACCTCCTTTAACAGCGTAATTAGAACGTCTCGCGGAGATCACATTCAGACAGCAAACCTACTGCCAACCTAGTAGCCTCTATCTCGTGGCCGAGAAATAAGTTAAAAGGTTCAGCATAGACGACTGGGTTTGATCTAAGATGAAGAACGACGCGCTCCCGATAGAGGGAATAGACTACGTCGAGCTCTACGTTGGAAACGCGAAGCAGGCAAGTTACTTTTACAAAAACGGGTTCGGCTTTTCACCTGTCGCCTACAGCGGACCCGAGACAGGAGTCAAAGACAAGACATCCTACCTCATGCAACAAGGCGACATCCGACTTCTGATCACCTCCTCTCTCATCCCCGACCATCCAATCTCTAGATGGATGTTGACTGGACATACAAGGAAGCAGTTCGGCGTGGCGCCAAGGGAATACAAGCACCCAAGATACTCAAAGACGACAATGGAACGATACGAGGCGCAGCCATCGCAGCCTACGGCGACACCGTACATACGTTCATAGAGCGTCACGACTACCACGGAATATTCGCGCCAGGATACGTACCTTTCCAAGGGAAAGGTGAGCCCGTCGGGCTGAAACACGTAGATCACGTCGTCGCTAACGTCGAAGAAGGAAAGATGGACTACTGGGTAGAGTTCTACGGCAACGTTTTCGGGTTCACACAGCTCATCAGCTTCGACGACAAGGACATCAGCACCGAATACTCAGCCCTCCGCTCCAAAGTAATGCGCAATCCCACCGGGACAGTAAAGTTCCCGATCAACGAGCCGGCCGCAGGAAAGAGAAAATCGCAGATACAAGAATATCTGGACTATTTCAAAGGAGCCGGCGTCCAACACCTTGCTATCTCGACGGATGACCTCGTCGCCACAGTCGCAAGATTGGCCGAACGCGGAATAGAGTTCCTCCGCACACCGGACAGCTACTACGCGGAGCTTCCTAAGCGAGTCGGAGGAATCTCGGAGAGGATAGATGATCTAAAGCGCCTTGGCATATTAGTGGACAAGGATGAGAAGGGCTACATGCTCCAGATATTCACCAAACCCCTCCAAGACCGGCCCACACTGTTCTTCGAGCTCATCCAGAGAAAGGGAAGCGAATCCTTTGGAAAAGGCAACTTCAAGGCCCTGTTCCAGTCCATAGAAGCGGAACAGGCGAAACGGGGAAACCTCTAGCCTCAGATGAAACTGGTCGCCTACAGCACAAAGAAAACCCCGAACAAGACTCGTACCGGGCTGCTGTGGGGAGAATGGATACTAGACATCGATCGAGTTGCTAGCGTAGCTGAAAAGCTGAACATTCCCGTTCCACGATCAATTCGAAACCTACCTGCGGCGACGACGATCAAACAGATCTTATCCAGGAGCCCTAAGCTCTTGGATGATCTTCAATCCCTCTCCTGGCGGATCTTCAACAGAGTCGCGCCAGAACATGTCCACCGTTTCATGACCCGAAACGAAGATACCGACCTCAAAGCTCCAATCCGTGACCCTCCAACTCTACGAGATTTCTATGCATTCGAAGACCATGTCAAGGCCGCCCGAGCTCGACGAGGCCTTCCGGTGCCGCCAGAATGGTACGAGTTCCCTGCGTTCTACTACTCCAACCCCCACGTGATCTATGGTCCCGATGAGAATGTACCCTATCCAGCTTACACAAAGAACCTCGACTACGAGCTGGAGATTGCTTGCGTAATCGGGCGAGGCGGAATCGACATA
>VBBV01000012.1 GCA_005883695.1 Candidatus Bathyarchaeota archaeon
CTGTAGCGACTAGGACGGCGATTGATCCGTCGCGAAAAGCCTGCATCGCCCTATCTCTTTGACCCTGGGAAAGATCTCCATGAATCGCTAACGCGTTGTAGCCCTCAACTCTTAGGGCTTGGGAAAGTCGACCAGCTCTGATCTTGGTCGAACAGAATATGAGTCCTCTGGTTACCTTCTCGGCTTCTAAAAGGGAGCAGAGAGCCGGGAATTTTTCATTCTCTTCAGCCCATGTATATTTCTGGGAGACGGATTCAACAGCTATCTCGTCACTATCGACAAAAATTCTCAGGGGATTCTTCATGTAGTGATGAGCGAGCCTGATGATCTCGTCAGGCATCGTCGCTGAGAACAAGGTTGTTTGACGGGGACCCGGGACTCTTTCGAGTATCAACCTCACATCATCGATGAAACCCATGTCCAACATTCTATCCGCTTCGTCCAGCACTACAAATCGGACCCGGTCTAGGTCCACTGTTCTTCTCTCCAGATGGTCGAGGAGTCTGCCTGGAGTGGCGACGATGACTTTCGTCGTTGGCCTTTCTAGTTTGTTAAGCTGGACTCCTATGCTCTGTCCACCGTAGACTGGGACAGTTCTGATTGGGAGGTGGCGTGCGAGGCGCTCGAATTCTCCCGCAACCTGAACTGCCAGTTCGCGGGTTGGGACTAGCACTAGCGCTTGGAGCCCACGAACGTGGTTGTCGATCCTCTGAAGTATTGGAAGGGCATAAGCAAGGGTCTTTCCTGAACCTGTGTGTGCCTGCCCGATGATGTCTCTTCCTTGAAGAATAGGCGCGATAGCTTCCGCTTGAATTGGGAACATCTCGTCGAAGCCCATATCCTTGATTCCCTGAAGAAGCCGGGGTTGGAAACCAAGGGCTTCGAACTGTTGAGCCAACTATTGTTCAAACAGTAAGTCCGGCCGCCCCATAAAGACCTTCCAGTCCCGAAAATCCGGATCAGAACGGACGGGAAAACCGCTTCCCTTCACCTAGGGTCTTTTGGTTCTTTTCCAGAGGCTAGAAGCGTCATCGGCAAGGCCCTCATGACGATGCTCCCAAGCTTGATGCTTGGGCATATGATCTTCGCAAAAAGTCTTGCCGCAATACTCACATTTCTTGTTCAGAAGTGTAACACGTCCGCATTCGACGCATTTTTCCAAATGTCAAACCAGCGTTGGACAGAGATACGATAGATAGAGTTGCGTGAGTGGTTTAAGCTTGAGCTTGGATAGGTTGCAACTCTTGATTGTGATTCCACTTTAGGATCAGCTCCTGCAAAAGTTTCGCACGATCGTTTGTGAGGTTCAGCTTGAACACTCTGACGCGTCCGTAGTCTCTTTCTTCCACAATCCCTGCCTTTGATAGATCGTTTAGATGCCGCTCGGTAGCGCTGTAGCTTTGCTCAGTCCTCTTCGCAATCTCCGTCAGGTGCAATCGTTCGACTTGGGAGAGGAGAGTGAGTATTCGTATTCTTCCTCTGCTTGAGAGGACTCTGTCTAGTGGTGGGATCCCGTCTCCGGCCAAGGCTAGGCTCTGATGGAGAGAGTTGATTCAAGCCATCGGCGTATGGCAGACGCAGGGGCCGAGGATATTCCAAGCAGGGTAGTTTTTCCTCTGAAGCCGGTGGTAGAGAGCTGGGTGGAGAGGATGCCTGTAGCGTTCAGGTTCTGGACGTACTTCCATACTTGCGTGTGTGCCCGGTATGTTTCTTTGTGTTCCTCGCAAGCCATACGGTAAGCTATCTCCACATCGCCCATCGTAGCGTACGTCGAATTGTTTCTCTCCAAGACCCGAGCCAGGGCTAGGAGTATTAGTTTCTCGTGGAGGTTGAGATGCTGGGAATACTCGGTGCGGAGAACAGGGTATACGCTGTTCGCGGCAGCTCTGATATGATCAGGCTTCACCTCTCTCGCACCTTCCGTGTCCGCGTACTTTCCACCTCTCCATAGTAGCTCGATGGCGTAGCGAGCATCGCCCCCAGGCGTGGCCATGTCAGCGACGAAGTTCAAGACCTCCTCGGGGACGGTGGCTTCTTTGAATGCGAGCTCTGATCTTTCTCTCAGAATATTTTCCAGTTGTGGTGTAGTGTAGTGGTCTAGGCGGATGACGTTTCTCTGGAGGGTGCTTTGGGTACTCCTGTCGAGGTCTTCAAGGTTCTTGATCTCTCGCAGGATGATTATGAGGGATAATCTTACTGGTCGGCCTGGTTGTTCCTCTTGGATGCGTGTGAGGTTGTAAAGGCTGGTGGAGCCTTCTGCCTTGACAAGCGAGTCCGCCTCATCGAGAGTGAGGATGATGTAGAGTTTCTTGTCCTCCAGCTGGTCTAGGAGGATGTGTAGTAACTCCTCGCTGGAAAAACCTCGCTGGGGGAACTGGGGTGTGAAGGTCTGGATGACTCGTTTGAGGATCATGAAGAGACTGCCCCGGTACTCGCGGCAGTTGACGTGGATGTAGGCGAGGTTGAGCTTCAGGGTCTTGGCGGTGCGCCGATGTCGCCGGTTATGAGAACCTTGGGGCTGGTGGTGCCGGGCTTGTCGATGACCGACCGGAAGAGCTCGGCGAGGAAGCGTAGCTGGTTTTCCCGGTGGGGGAGCCGGGTTGGAAGCCATTCGAGGCTGAGGGGTCCTTCATCTTTGAATATGGTGGGTTTGGAGAGGGCATCCCGTACTATCTCGGAAGGGGTGGAGAGGCTGGTTTTCTCGATCATGACGAATACTTACACCTGAAAGCTCTCAAACTATACTGATGAACGTATAAAATGAGCAGAGATGGATAAAAGTAATCAATTTCCCGCATGGTGCAAAGACACAGTCTCAAGACGGCTAACCTCGGGAATCTTGGTTTGAAGGCTTGGAAATTGAGTTTCAAGGGTGCATGGTTCTCCGAAAACTTTCATGTGTCGAACCATCGTGGTTTTTGAGGCTTGATCACTTCCAATCTTAATAGAGGGCGAAAGGTGACAACGACCATGCTTCCCGGCGTCAGGGTTCAGGAACTCAGAAAGAACGTAGATGAGCGCGGGTCCTTCGCAGAAATCTTCAGGGAAGATTGGCGAGACTTCCTCGGCGAGGACAAGGTCGTTCAGAGCAACCTCTCTTATGGCTATCCTGGTGTAATTCGAGCTTGGCACCGCCACAGCCGAGGACAGGTCGATTACCTTGTTGTTCTAAAAGGGACCCTGAAAATATGCGCTTACGATGACACGCCCGCGTCGCCCACAAGGGGGCAGCTCTCAGAGGTCGTGACCGGCGGGGAAAAGTTAGAGGTAGTTCGGGTTCCAGGTTCCTACTGGCATGGAACCAAGACCATAGGGAACGAGCCTTCTTTGACAGTCTACTTTTTGAATCGACTTTACAACGCGAAGGACCCTGACGAGGAACGAAGGCCCTGGAATGATCCGACCATTGTAGACCCAAGAGTCTCCCAGAGCTACGATTGGAATAAGCCGTCCCACAAATAGAATCGGGCTTCCGTTCTTGTCTAATCTAAGGACGCTCCTAAGCAAGTCTTTCTGCACCAAATTGGCAGTAGGCCTCATCGATTTCCATTGGCCGATTTGCAAGCTGTGACGCTGCCCGTGAGACCTTCAGCGAAGAGTCCATTGGCCGCTTCAGTTTCTTCTCAAGCTTCATGAGATTAGCCAGACCGAGCGCGAAGTCGTACCGGCTGAGTCGCGTCGCACCTGCGGTGTGAATTATTCCAGGAAGCTGTCGTTCGGAAATCTCTATCACCATCTGCGCCAAGTTTGTGTTGAGAGTTGGGCTTGAATATTGGTCTTTTACGATGAAAATTTTCTGGCCCTTCGACAAACTATCAGAAATGTACGTTGCCGCGTTGGGTCTCTGAGGGCGTCCCCAGCCATACACCACACTCGCCCGGGCAACGGACCACCGACCTTCCCCGCAGTTCTTGGCCGCCTCCTCCCCCGCTAGTTTTGTAAGACCGTATTGGTTTATCGGATGTGGTCTGTCATGTTCCGAATAATTCCCCGTCGTGCCATCGAATACAAAGTCTGTGGACACTTGGACGAGGAAGCAGGAGGATTCCTTGGCAGAGATTGCAAGATGCTCAACGGAGGTCGAATTTAGGTCTCTGGCGAGTTGAGGGTCTACCTCGCACTTGTCTACATCTGTCAGCGCGGCACTGTTGACTATCACATCGGGTTCTATCCGGGAGATGCGCTTACGTACCGAAACCTCGTCGGTAACATCGAGGGAAATAGGAGCACCGAAGGTGGGCAAGTGCTCCTTGTATGCTGCGAAGACTTGGTGTCCTCTTCCCAGCGCGACCTGGGCAAGTCTTACCCCCAGGAGCCCGCTGGCACCTGTGATCAGAACTTTCGTTGTCCTATTCGCTCTCTTTCCAAGGAGTCGAGGACAAGACCTTTGCCGATGCTAGGGGCTTCCACCACGAAGAATTGTTGATGTACCAGTCAACCGTTCGGCCCAGGGCCTCATCGAACGAATGACGCGGTTGCCATCCCAACTGTTGGCGAGTCTTCGCTGATGAAATGCTGTATCTAAAATCGTGGCCAGGCCTATCGTCAACATCGACGACCCCCGTTTCTGGTACCCCCAAACGGCGAATGATTCTCTCCGCGACCTGGCGGTTCGTAAACTCGTTTCCAGAAGAGAAGTTGTAGATTTCGCCGGAGGCACCTTTTTTCAAGACCCTGCTGATACCGTCGCAAAAATCTTCCACATATGTCCAGTCCCGAATCTGTCTCCCACCGCCATACAGAGGAATCTTCATCTTTTTGAGGCTGCGAAGTATGGCCTTCGGGATGAATTTCTCGGGATGTTGGTATGGCCCGAAGTTGTTCGTGCAACGGACGATCACCACTGGCACTTTGTAGGTCTCGTGCCAAGCCCGAGCAAGCATGTCCGCTGCTGCCTTCGTCGCTGAATAAGGGCTCGAGGGATTCAGAGGGCTTCGTTCTGAGAAGGACCCTGAGTCGATCGAGCCGTACACCTCATCCGTGGATACGTGTACAAGCTTCTGCAAGTCCAACTTTCGACAGGCTTCCAATAAGTTGTAGAACCCCACAAGATTGCTCCTCAGAAACGGCCGCGGGTTGGCAATGCTTCTGTCGACATGGGTTTCGGCAGCAAAATTCACGATATAGTCTGTATTCTTAGAAATTTTTTTACAAGTTCTCGGGTTTGATATGTCACGTTTGACTAGCCTATACCTTGGATGCCTGCGAAGGGCTCTCAGGTTCGCGGCGCTACCACTTTTTCCATAGTCAAGATTCGTTACTCTAGTATGATCGCTACTCTGGATAATTTGATGGATGAAGTTGCTTCCAATGAACCCTAGTCCCCCTGTTACGACTACTTTCTCCAAGTTTCGCCCCTTATCTCAAAGTCTTATCACGCAATTTTCTCCCACGGTCAGACTAAGCCGCGCTGTGGAAGTTGCGGTCGCCGTGATTATCGAAGTGTGTTGTCCTATTATGCTCGATGTGATTCTATTGCCAATCTCAATTCGACAATTATCCATAACAATGGAATCCTCTATCTCACCCCTCGAAAACGAGACATGATTGCCTATGCTAGTATAGGGTCCTATGTAGACCCCGGACCCTATCGTGGTGTCGCTCCCAATGATGCAAGGTCCCCTGATGATGGCTCCTTTGGCGATTCGTGATCCACGACCCAACGTTACTCGGCCTTGTATTGATCCCATCTCTTCGAGAGTACCCTCTATCTTGGGCGTGATACCGTCTAGGACCAGCCTGTTCGAGTCTAGTATGTCTTCGGGCGTCCCAGTATCCTTCCACCAACCTTCCACCCTCCGGTAGTCGACTTTGTTGCCTGATTCAAGGAGGGTTTGTATGGCATCAGTAATTTCCAGCTCATTTCGCCACGAGGGGTGGAGTTTCCTTATGGCGCCAAATATAGCTGGCCTGAATAGGTATATTCCGGTTAATGCCAGATTCGAGGGCGGATTTTTTGGTTTCTCTTGCAATTCTAATAGTCGGCCGTCTTCGGCAAGACGAGCCACTCCAAACTGGGACGGGTTTCGCACAGCAGTCAACAAGATCATAGCGTCAAGACTAGAAGCCAGAAAATCGTCGACGTATTTTTTCACTCCTCCCTTGATCAGGTTGTCGCCTAGGTAAACAATGAAGTCGGAATCGCCAATGAAATCTTTGCAGAGGTTGACGGCATGAGCTATTCCCAATGGCTCTCCTTGTGTGATGAAGGCAAATTTCGCGTCAAATCTTGATCCGTCGCCGTAGTACTCCTTTACTTTCTCGGGATGTACGTCTCCAAGAACGAAAGCAATTTCTCTAATTCCACAAGCTATCATATCCTCTACGCCGTACTGAGATACTGGCTTGTTAGCGATCGGAATCAACTGCTTGGGGCCAGTGTGAGTTAGCGGGCGTAGCCTTGTTCCGGCTCCCCCATGGAGCACTATTCCTTTCACGGCCCGAAAATGAGACAAGAGGATATTACTCCTTTGCTTGAGTTGCGAGCCTTTTTTCCGATTTTTCGATCAAATGGACCTGCATATTGCTAATTGACCATTTGCAGAGCGCAAACGGCGGATGCGATAGTACCGATTAGAGAAGGTGGCATTCGAATGGGAAATGGTTGAAATCGAACTCTGCGGGGTTCCTAATTCCGTGAGGCAAGTCGTACGATGAGTTCATGGCTTCCTTGCAGAGGATGCGGTTTGTCTGAGCTCTCTCTAGGAGCCTCGCTTTGGGCACCTAGACATAGAGCCGTGGTTCCCATGCTCGACATGGGTAGTCTTCCCTTGGCAAATCGGCTTGAGAATCCCGGCTCGATCTCGGACAAGGCCTATCCACTTGTAGTCTACTATTGCCACAATTGCGCTTTGATACAGCTGGCCGACCTAGTTCCAAGGGATGAGATGTTCACCGAATACGTCTATCTTACTTCTGCCTCCAAGACAATGATGGAACATTTCGACCGATACGCAGAGGCGCTCTCCAATCGACTTGACTTGACAACTAGGGACAGCGTACTTGATGTCGGAAGCAACGACGGCACTCTTCTCAAGGCCTTTCAGAGACGAGGAGTCAGAGTCTTAGGGATTGAGCCAGCCCAAAATGTAGCATCGATTGCCGAGCAAGGCGGGGTGCCTACCTTGACTGAGTACTTCGATCTCGAGCTGGCGAAAAAGCTGGAGAAGGTCCGACTCGTCACCGCAAACAACATTATGTCTCATGTCGGAAATCTCAGAGGGTTTCTGGCTACCGTGGCTCACGTACTGGGGCCTGACGGACTATTCGTATTCGAAGTGCCCTGGGTGGCCGATGTTATCAGGAACAATTCCTTCGACATGATATACCACGAGCATTTGACCTATTTTGGACTCAAGCCTCTGGCCAGGGCTCTACGAGAGGCAGGGCTGTTCCTCGTGGATCTGGAATACTATCCAACCATTCATGGAGGAACCCTCAGAGGGTTTGCTTCTCGATCTTCTGATGAACTATCACCCGTTGTAAAAGAAATGTCCACTCGTGAAGAGAAAGAAGCTGACTTCTGGGCCCTAAAGGATTTCTCGGAGCGAGTTCCAAAGTTGGCTCACCAACTTAGGAATATGCTTCTAGGCTTAAAAAAAGAGGGAAAGAGGATAGCTGGATATGGCGCTCCGGCCAAGGCCACCATTCTTCTGAATTACTGCAACATAGGCCGAAATATCCTCGACTATGCAAGCGACACGACTCCTCTGAAGCAAGGCAAATCTATCCCCGGCGTCCGGGTACCTGTCGTGAGTCCTCAATTGGCCCGGACGAAACCTCCCGATTATTATCTTCTCCTCGCCTGGAATTTCAGAGAGGAGATTCTCACCAAGGAAAAAGAGTTTCTTGACAAGGGAGGAAGATTTGTCGTCCCGTTCCCCAATCCAGAAGTCGTGGACTCTTAACACCGGATGCGCCCGGATAACTGGGGCGATGTCAGGGCTGACTTGGCTTTTGAAACTCCGAAGGGCCAAAGCACTCGCCCTTTCATGCACTGTCAGAGCTGATGTTCTCGGTTGGCTTTAGGTCGGGTCTTGGTCGCCTATGAACTCCCCAGTACATTGAACGTAATTTCGACTCGTCGCGATAGGACGAGTAGGGAGAGGCAGACTTACGAAGGGTGGGACGAGATTGATGATTGAAGATTATTATTCCGTTAATGCACACTGATTGGGAGGCGCTCGCGTTGACAATCGAGGAGCTTGCCATAAAGACTTGTGTTGAACGCAAAGGTGCTCATATGAGCCGTCACGAAGCCGAACGGCTTCTGAGGGGTCTTCCGGGATGGATCCTCATGGATGGCTCGATCGAGAAGGAGTTCCATTTCAAGTCCTACTTGGATGGGTTGGACTTTGGCTATTCGGTTGGGAAGATTGCTGAGGCGCAAGATCATCACCCTGACATTCTGATCAAGTGGAGACGCGTGAAGCTGAAACTCTCTACTCATTCTGTCAAAGGGTTGAGCGAAAATGACTTCATAGTGGCAGCAATGTCAGAACTCAAGTACCGAGAATCTGGATTCGGTTGAGGCTAAACAGGTTCTACCGTCGGGTTTTCAGATGTTCCTCGATGATCTTGAGTCTGTTTTCGATCTCTGCGAGCCGGTCTAGTATTTCCTTGAGGATTCGTATGTTTTCCTCGTTTCTTGGGATGTACTCTCTCGGGGGTCTCAGCGGGGAGGGAATTGGCTTAGTCGGTGTGGGGTGCAGAGGGTCAAACGGTCGTCTAGGTTCCATGTCTACTCCAGTGTAGCAAACACATGGTTTTGACTTTTTCTAGCCCCTTCTGGGCCTCAGTCGGGGTGAATCTGAAAGAATTATAGGAGGAGAATCAGCTCGTAAATCCCATGAACTTTGAACGTTTACTCTTCAGAAGCTGGTTCTATCTGAGAGTCGGGTATGGTACCTACATAGCTTTCCTCATTGGTTTTGTGAGCAACATCATTGTAATTTACAAGCTCGCCATAGCCGACACGTCATTGGTGTCGGTCTTTCCACACTTGACAGAGTTCGCCGTTATTGCGGTCGTGATCGCCTCCCCGATCAGCGTCATAATCGGTCTATTCCACATGCGCCGAACTGCGGCATTCGCCGCCGATGCATCGGTTTCCACTGAAGCCAATCCCTACGTCTACAAGATAGTTCCAGGAAAGGAGCGAGAGGTAACCGTTCCTCTCTCGATATTGACTGCAAGGGTTCTGCTGAAGCTGGCCGGGGACAAGTTGACAGCTGAAGAGAAACAAGAACTCGAAGGGGTTCTCGCGAAGGCCGACAAACTCCTCATGGGCCAGTCTATAGGCCTACGAAAATAGTCAACATTCGAAGGCTACGGGATTAGAGCAGTCGCCTTGGTTAGGGGCTCAGTTTCGGTGATGATTAGGCTCACTCAACCCGCTAGGAAAGGCGAATGGCTGTAATACGGGGGACAAAGCCTGCCAGTCATGGGAGTGAATGCCGTTCTCAAGATTAGATCTGGCGCTCGGTCCCTCAAAAGTGCTAGCCGAAGTATTTGCGGACCATCTTAACGCCAACGTCGCTTGCCGCCCATTTTTCTCCGTTGAACTTGACCGCTCCTAGCCTCTCAAGATTTGCCAGATGCTCTCCAAGTTTCTCGGCGGGGAATCCTTTCTCCTTGTGTCCCGGGTAGACGTCGCCTAGCGCCTTCGCGACCTCTTTTGCGCTCTTGGGAGTCTCGCATATTCGCACAATCTGAATGTTCACCTCGGTGGTGGTGAGGATTCGGAAAATTTCTTCTTCTGAGAGACGTGGTTTTGTTAGGCTGAAGCTGACTGCGCCTGATGCTTGCGATGGACCGGTCTTCGGCCCGTGTCTCCGCCGGCGGATCATCCTGTAACCGATCGCTCCCCAGGTTGCGGCAAGGATTGACCAGAGGAAGGTCGGGTTCGCTAGAAGGCCGATAACATCTTCGAATTGTAGTGTCATTATCATTGTTTCTATCTCACCCTGTGAAGTGCTGCCATCTCAATTCCAGCTGGGCCTACGCGGTATGCGTAGACCTTCATGTCTCCTAATGCCCCCGGCATTTTCAATACTCGCATTTTCCTCGCATAAT
>VBBV01000198.1:0-1556 GCA_005883695.1 Candidatus Bathyarchaeota archaeon
ATCCCGTCTCCGACCATGACGATCTTCTTGCCCTCCGCCTGAAGCTTTCGGACGTGTTGCTCTTTTTGGTCCGGACGGATACTGGAGAGGACAGTATCAATTCCAAGAGTTTGGGCAATGGCCTTTGCCGTTCGTTCATTGTCACCAGTGAGCATCACCACCTCCAACCCCATCGACTTCAACCCTTTCACCGCTCTGCCAGCGGACTCTTTGACCGTGTCAGCGAGGCAGATGATTGCAACAGGCTCTCGGTCGACTGCAAGGAAAGTAACTGTTTTTCCTTGATTTTGGAGAGTTGTCACTTTTTCCGCGTAGCCATTTACCTGGATGGAGAACTTGTCCATCAGATCAGTGTTTCCCAGCAAAACCTCCTGTCCTTTCACTGTCGCCTTGACCCCGAGCCCAGGCAATGCTTCGAAGTCGGAGGGATCAGTTAGGTCAACGTTCATCTTTCGGGCGCCGTTGACTACTGCTTGGGCGAGGGGGGTGTTCACTCCCTTTTTCCGCGGACCCAGCGTAACCGAGGATCTGCGTCTCCGAAAGGTTTCCAATCGCAACAATATCCGTTAGAGCAGGCTGACCCTTCGTCAGGGTTCCCGTCTTGTCGAAGAGGATGGTGTCTGCTTTGTGAGCTTCCTCCAGCTGGTCTCCTCCCTTGATCAGTATTCCATTTTCTGCTCCTTTACCGGTCCCAACGAGCAGGGCCGCAGGAGTTGCGATTCCCAGAGCACAAGGGCAGGCGATGATGACCACTGAGACGAAGGCAAGAAGCGAGAAAGCGAGTCCTATTCTGGCGATAAAGTACCAGAACAAGAACGATGTCGTCGCTATTAGTATGACTGAGGGGACGAAGTATGCTGATACTCTGTCAGCTAGGCGTTGTAGGGGAGCTTTTCCAACCTGAGCCTCTTCTACCAACTTGGCTATCTGCGACAGAACAGTATCCTGCCCGACCTTCGTTGCCTTCATCCTTAGTAGACCGGTCTTGTTGATCGTTGCGCCGATCACCTCGTCGCCGCTTCGCTTCTCTCTAGGCAAACTCTCTCCAGTAATCATCGACACATCGACGGCTGAGCTTCCTTCAACCACTCTACCGTCAACTGGAATTCTTTCTCCCGGACGAACAATCACAACGTCATCAACTTCGACTTTTTCTACGGGTATGCTGGTCTCGATGCCACCTCGTATCACGTGAGCCGTTGTGGGCTGCAAGTTCAACAGTCTGTGAACCGCCTCCGAAGCCTTACCCTTGGTAATGTATTCGAGAAGATTACCTGTCTGAATCAGCGTGATTATGATAGCGGAGGTCTCGAAGTAGGTCTCGCTACCGGGAAAGAATCCTGGGACGAAGGTTACGACGGTACTGTAGAGCCAAGCTGCCGAGGTTCCGAGGCCGATCAGCAAGTCCATGTTGCCGATTCTTGATCTTAACGCGTCGTAGCTTCCACGATAGAACCGGAATCCGACACCGAACTGAACTGGGAGAGATAGTACGAACATCACTAGATTGTTTGTGGCTCTGTCGGAAATTATCGGAACGTATGTTAGGGCCGCAA
>VBBV01000198.1:1580-2419 GCA_005883695.1 Candidatus Bathyarchaeota archaeon
TGGACTAGGCAGGTCTCGCTACAGAAGTAGTATGTTGTCCCGTAGCGTGTGGTCTTGAGGGCATGTTCGCCCTCCTCCACATACATGCCGCAGACGGGATCTTTCGCCATACCTGACTATAGAGGGGAGGATCTCTAAACTGCTGGGCTTTACAAATGTAAAGCTCGGTAGGTCCAGCTCGCGCTATGCTACTGAGAGCTAGGAGACTCGATGGCTATCGCGAGCCCCTTTAGCTTGGGCTCGTAGGTCTCCCGAAACTTTCCCAGACACGTTTGACAGCAGAAGAATCTCTCGCGTCCCGCCACTTTCAACACGAAAGGTTTTCCCGAGATCGGTCCATTGCAGGTTTCGCACTTGAGTTCAACCCCCATCCCTGGCCGAATGAGGACAGGTTGATCGTCTTTGAGGATCTTCACGATCATCTGGCTTGAGTTCTGCCTGACTCCGAAATCGTTGCTCAGCGTTTCGGTAAACCGCTGTAATTGCTCTAGACTCTCTACCGCGACTCGGAGGGTCAGGTTGTTTTCTCCGGTGGTAAGATAGATTCCGCTCACCTCCGGGTTTTTCTCGAGCTTGTGAGCGATGTTCTCGATCTCGGCA
This sequence comes from Candidatus Bathyarchaeota archaeon, assembly GCA_005883695.1. The sequence goes on from VBBV01000198.1 coordinate 2,181, forward strand.
GGGTTGACTCGAAGGTAGAGGTGGAAGACTAATCCTTGTTTGAATTTGGAGACATCGAAGATCGGAGATATTTTTCGGATGAGACCTTCGTCCATCATTCGTTTGACTCTGGCTTGGACCGTCGGGGTTGTTATGCCCGCGCGACGGGCGACTTCACGAAAAGACCTTCGCCCGTCCTCGACCAGAATCCCTAGTATTCTTGCATCTAAGTCGTCAAGTTCGGGCATTCAGAGACAAGT
>VBBV01000204.1 GCA_005883695.1 Candidatus Bathyarchaeota archaeon
TGGTAGACGTTCGCGGATAATTCTAGGCGAATCCTTGGGCTGGCCTCCTGGTTCTCAAAAGCCATATCCACCGGTTGCCGGCGGAACGGATTCACGACAATGGGGTAAACATCCTGTTTGAGGTCGCCCCCCCAGGGAACATCGGCCTTTGCAGAAAGCATCCAGGTTACCTTAGCGGCTTTCCCAAGATAGGAGGGAAGGGCGTCCGGGGAATGTCGAAGGCGAAAGGAAAGTCGGTGGAGCCAGCTGGCACGGTGGTTTGTCCGGACAGCCTGATCCCGGTGCCGACCATCGGGTTTGTTGCCTTGTAGGTTGTGCTATACTTTGTGTGCTTCGTGGTAAAGTGGACGTTCTCGGTTCCCTGGAAAGAGATCTCCAGGGACCTTATCTTGGTTGGATGTTTGAGGTTGAGTTGCACCTGGCCCTGTAATCGCTCGCCGGGGAGATAGAACGGCTTGTCCACCCGGACTACTATTCGAGGACTGTGGCCAGGAGAGACTCTTTGCTCGGTTGGAACTGGAGCGGTTGATTGCATGCTAGGTTCCGTGCCAGTATCTGATTACCACAGTTATATCGTTACCGAATTGAAGAGAGGACGGGGCTTCCTGTCAGCAGTGACTATATGTGGAGAAAGTTCGTGATCAGTCCCGACAGGAGCACTGCTGTGACTGACAATACTATCGTTATGAATCGGGAGACAACTTGAATATCGAAGGGCCAGGTTGGAAGCGATGTGATCCTCCTGTCCAGCAATCTCCACCTCCTGGAGGTCTGTAAGCCTTGTCAGTCGGGTGTGAACATCGTCTAGTGTTGCATTTTCTTTGAGCAGGGACGGGTCCTTGCCGGGGCGTGGATAACAGGCCGCTAACTCCTGTAGAAGTCGGCGTTTCTCCGCCTGCATCTTCGCGTGGATACTGTTGAGTCGTAAGAAGAAGAGCGCCACTCCCAGGAAGAGAAAGGCGAAGAATGCTGGTGTGAATGGGAGGGTAGCCTATTGATTCTCAATAGTCCCGATTCCGGCAAACATTCGAGAAGGTGAGTCGGAGTTCATTTCGTGGTTTTGACTTCGACCATCCAGTCGTACGTCAATCCGGCCTTGGCGTAATGCTTCGTAAGGGCGTCCCTATCCGGGGCACGCATCAGACAGAATAGTCTGTTCTCTTTTTCATTGTAGAACATGTTTTCGTGATCGACGCCGAACTCATCCTTGGGATGGCTCTGTGCCCGCTAAAATCGGTCAGTTAATTCTTAAAGCTTTGGAACAGCGGCTGTGCCACTTTCCGAAGTTCAGACCAGAGAACGGTAGGCCAAGGGGAGGGGATTAGACTTGCGAAACGTTCGATGAGAGCGAGATTCTCGATACGGCCGGGAGCCAGGATTGATGAGACTCTTCGACAAGAATTTCGATAATTAAACCCGTGGCGCGAGACGTCGTTAGACCTAGTTGATTGATGTTTAGACCGAGCTTAACTAGATCGCTGACTTTGGCAGTTCCGTGTATCTCCAGATAAGGGACTCGCGAATCTATTATGAGACATCGGGGGCCGGCGAGTCTCTGCTGGTATTACACGGAGGCTTCGGGACTGTTCAAGATTTCGCTTCACAGACTCCAGAACTGGCGAAGCATTTCAAAGTAATTGCCTTCGAGCGGCCCGGGCACGGGCATACCGCCGATAACGCTGGACCCTTCAGTTTCGACACCATGGCAACCGGCACGGTTGACCTTATTGAGGCGCTGAAACTGGGGGCGACAAACCTCGTGGGCTGGAGCGATGGCGCGATCATCGCTCTTCAAGTCGCAATCTCCCGGCCAGACCTAGTCAAACGCCTAGTTTGCATAGGCGGGCTCTTCGATACTAAGGCTCAGTCTCCAGAGGATCTGAATTGGATCAGATCGCTCACACCAGAGTCCTTCCGGAAAGCTGCATCGCCTCTGGTAAAACGCTACGACGAAATCTCCCCTGACGGTCCCGGTCACTTCCCTGTTGTGGTCGAGAAAACGAAGAGATTGTGGCTCAACGAGCCCAACATTACAAAGGAAGAGCTGGCAAAGATTAGTTCTTCTACACTGGTGATGGCAGGGGACAGGGAGGCGATTCCCCTAGAACATACGCTGGAGCTGTTCAGGTCGATCAAAGGAGCGCAATTGTGCATCATCCCCGGGACCACCCACTTCCTGCTGTCCGAGAAACCCGATATGGTCAACAACGCGATCCTCAAGTTCCTAACCGCGGAGAAGAAACCTAAGAGCTAGGCTGGCAATACAGAGGGAGTCTATGGCCCTTTACTTCTTGGGTCCTTTGAGCCATCCTCCGATCCCGAGTTCCGGCGCGTTCGAGGGCACGGTACCAAGGGTAACCTCTCCATTGTCTGCCATCTTCAGACGTCTCCACCTCGAATCATGAGCTTTACCCCGGATCGCCCTTACTCTGAGATAGTGTTCTACCCTGCCGACCTCTTCCTTGCTTTTGAGGTCGAATATTCCATCGCATAACGATTCGACATGTTTGTAGAATGCGTCTGATGCCACCCCGGTCGCGAAAGAGTGAAGCATGGCGATGTCAAGGGCCACTGCCCATGGAACGACCCTTGTCCGCCAATAATCAATAAGCTCCTCCTCTTCGTTATACCGAAGTAAGAGTGAGGTATTGTCGTCAATGTGAAGCCGCCTCTTCGAGGCCTCTGGAACCTCTCCCTTGATGTCGTGCACGTTTCCAAGACTCCAATCAGAGACCTTGACCGATCCAGCCCAGAAAGATCCCCCTGGGCCCGTTTCTTCTGTTCTTTCCGGATCGTGGAAAGCACCGGTCGCTGCGGCATACGTGTCCATTATTCGAAACGTTTTTTCTTGCTCTAGAGGCCGGAGTTTCAGCCCCAGCCTTGCGATATCTTCTCTGACTTTATCGGGGTTGTGTTGGAAAGTGTGGTAGTCGACC
>VBBV01000119.1 GCA_005883695.1 Candidatus Bathyarchaeota archaeon
AAGGTGAAAGACGAAGCTACAACGTGGAAAGACTGCTAAAGCTAGCGCTATTGCACGACTTAGAAGAAGCGATTACAGGAGATCTAACTCCCGAAGATAAGGAGGCGAGGGGAGAAAATATCGCTAAAGCTCAGAAAATCTCCGCCCGAGAGCAATTGATTTCGTACTTTCCACTGGAGAATCAGCGGTCTTACAGGGAACTATGGTCGGAGCTGGAGAACGAGAGGAGCAGGGAAGCACAGCTAGTTCACGAA
>VBBV01000120.1 GCA_005883695.1 Candidatus Bathyarchaeota archaeon
CTTGAAGTCTCTCGCCAGGATCGACATGTATTCCCCGATTTCGTCTTCACTCATGAATTGGAACATGTAGCCCCCGTTGTAAGGCGAAGCTTCTCCCTCGCGCTTCATGAACTCTATGTGCATTAGCGGATCGCCCCTCTTGATCGTTATCGGCTGTCGCTCATTGCTGAGGTTAACCAGTTCGAGGGCGAGGCGACCTATGAAACCGCTGTGGACCTTTGCGGCGTTCAGAAACGAGAGCCCCATTCTACCATACTTGCTCTTGGCGGTGAGGTGTGCCACAAATTCGGGAGGCGTAAACACGACTTCGTTGGAGACTAGGTTCTGGTGCTCCAGATAATGGAGCGTCCGTTCCTCCTTGACCGTAAGCACATAACCGTCTCCATCAAGGAGCCCGTAATCAAATGGATGAATGCACTTGTGAGCCTTAATCAGGCTAACGAGTTCGTTCTTACCGATCACACACATGCAAATCGCTTATTCGATGGTCGAATTTGACAGTTTCGGTTGGGAGCAGTGTCAGACGACTGAAGTCTGGACGACTTGGATAGAGAGGGCGGCTGGATTTGCCAAGACGAGAGAATCATCGAACCTTACCAGCAACAGAACGTCGCCGAAGCCGTTCGGAGGGATTGGGAGTGTGAAATTAGCGTTTAATGTCGGGGTATTTGATAGCGACACATGAGTGATGCCAATCAGCGCGGTCGAATTTGTCATGAATAACCGAATTGCATCGTATCTACCTGATGTTATCTGCGCAGAGGCCACGATTTGCGGTAAGAACTGAGTCGGAATGGGAATGAGATCGATGATTGGCGTAGTCTCATTAACGCTGACCCAACCCGCGCCGAATCCAAACCCGTACGTGTGGAATTGCAAGGTCGTGAACTTGACGTACAGGTGGTCAATGACCCCAGGCTTGGTCAATCCATAGATGTGGACCTTGATGGTGCCTTGGGTGATCGAGGGGGCCAAGGCGATGACCAGTACGACGACAAGCACCGCGACGAAGAGAACTCTTCGCCACCTGGCGTGGAGATACATTGGTATAATTGCGCTTGGGAGACAATACTGCTATTTAACAACCAACAGGCAACGGCGTTTCAACTCTCCCGGGTGGGCGTAGGTTTCCAGACCCATGAAGAAGGGGGTCATCCGAAGATTCTCGTGAACAAGTAGTGCTGCAAAGAATCTCGACAACAACTCCCTGAACAAGGGAATGAACTTGGCTGTAACCCTCGCTTCATATCGAATACCCGATCTTGTTCCGAGGCGGGACGTTAGAGACAAAAGCAACCCCGCCTTCTCCACCCATTGTTCTAAGAGACGAAACAAGTTTGCCGCGTCAGACCCCCATAACGGTCCTTGCCCTTGGCGGGAACGCGATTCTTCGGCGCAACCAAGAGGGGACCTTCGAAGAACAATACGAGAACGTAAAATCCACAGCAACTCAAATAGCGACTCTTGTGAATGATGGGTTCAGAATTGTCATCGTCCACGGAAACGGCCCCCAGATCGGGGCGACTGTCATCAGGCACGAGATGGGCCGAACAAAGGTACCACCCTTACCCCTTCACGCTTGCGGCGCAGAAACTCAAGGGTTCCTGGGCTATATTATTCAACAATCCCTTCAAGACGAATTAACTAAGCGTGGAAAGAATAGAGCAGTAGTAACGGTCATAACACAAGTCCTAGTGGAGAGCAACGATCCCGCGTTCAAGCACCCGTCAAAGCCTATTGGACCATTCTATACGAAGGATCAGAGAGACGTATTGTTGAGAGATAGAAGCGACCTCGTTATTGAAGAGGATTCTGGTAGAGGATACAGAAGACTCGTCCCATCACCGGACCCTAAAGCTGTCATAGAGGATGAAGCGATCCGGATCCTAGTTGACGACGAGTCTGTGGTCATTGCGTGCGGAGGCGGAGGAATACCGGTCGTAAGACAAGGCGACCAACTCAAGGGGGTAGAAGCCGTAATAGACAAGGACCTTGCAGCCGAAAGACTGGCCACATCGATTCACGCAGAGAGCCTTGTCATACTCACTGACGTTGAAGGTGTCTACCTCAATTATGGCAAACCAGACCAGCACTTACTGTCAAAGATCGACCGAGACGCGCTTGAGAGGTACGCTAAGAAGGGATATTTCGCCACCGGAAGCATGGGGCCGAAAGTGGAGGCTGCGACTAGGTTCCTTCGAAACGGTGGAAAGAGAGCGGTGATAGCTTCCCTCCGAGACCTAGGAAGAGCAATCAAAGGCTCTGCCGGAACACAAGTAACAAATTAAGAGCATCTAGCCACTTGTCACTCACTGAGCTGCTTCTACAACTTGCTCTATTCGTGGATAGTCGAGACGTACGCTAAGATCGAAGCAACCGCGAAACGGTTTGAGATAACCCGTCTTCTTGTCGAACTCATCGATGCTACTCCACGCGCGATTATCGATAAGGTGGTCTACCTAACTCAAGGAAAGCTGTATCCCGATTTTCTTGGGATTGAACTGGGAGTAGCAGAGAAGCTCCTCTTTCGCGCTCTCGCGAAAGTCACTGGACAAACCGAATCGAAGGTCATTGCAGTCTACAAGAAGTTGGGCGATCTAGGAACGGTTGCTGAGTCTCTTCTCAAAGACAAGACTCAAGCCTCCTTTCACAGGGAAGCCCTCACGGTGGAGGAAGTCTACACTGTCTTCGACACGATAGCACATGAGGCGGGCAAGGGCTCTATCGACTCAAAACTCAGACATCTGACTGGTCTCCTGGGGAAGGCTTCTCCAACTGAGGCGAGGTACGTCACTCGAATGGCTCTCGGCCGGTTACGGCTTGGAGTAGCCGATATGACTATCCTTGACGCGCTCGCAATTTCCCTTGGAGGAGGAAAGGAGTCAAGGCGCATTCTAGAACGTGCTTACAATCGTTCATCGGACCTCGGTTACGTTGCTAGAACTCTCGCTATTGGAGGAATGGAAGCAATTGAATCGCTCAAGGTTACCGTTGGCAGGCCTATTCGGCCGATGCTCGCCGAGCGGCTCTCGGATGCGAAAGCGATCCTCGTGAAGATGAACGGCGAGTGTGCAGCCGAGTACAAGTACGACGGCCTAAGGATTCAAGCACACGTTTCCGCTAAGGAGGTTACGCTCTTCTCCCGACGCCTTGAGAACATCACTGACCAATTCCCAGACGTTCGACAACTATTGAAGAAGAACGTAGAGGAAGAGGCGGTAATACTTGAAGGCGAAGCAGTCCCCGTTGACCCCTCTACGGGTGAACTTCTACCATTCCAGCTGATCTCGCAGCGTCGAGGCAGAAAATACGATCTTGAGAAAACAATTGGGGAAATACCGGTTGCCTTCTTCCCTTTTGATCTTCTGTACGCCGACACGATTGACCATACTGACCGCCCTTATCTCGAAAGACGCGAACGGCTTCGAAAGCTGATTAGGAAGAATGAAAAGATCAACGTTTCTCAACAGAAAATCTGCAATGACCCTGAGCAGCTAGACGAATTCATGCAACAGGCGGTAGCAGACGGGTGTGAAGGATTAATGATCAAATCAATTGGCCCAGATTCAATATACAAGGCGGGGGCAAGAGGATGGACCTGGATCAAGTACAAGCGGGAATACAAATCGGAAATGCAAGACAGCGTCGATCTAGCAGTTGTGGGAGCGTTCGCAGGCAGGGGACGAAGAGGAGGAACCTATGGCGCCCTGCTTCTCGCAGCCTATGACAAGAGCGATGACGTATTCAGAACGGTCTGCAAATGCGGTTCAGGATTTACCGACGAAGACTTGAACAAATTGCCCAAGCTACTTGAGAAATATAGAATAGGTCACCCGCACGCGAGGGTGGATTCCAAGATTGTACCAGACGTATGGTTCGTTCCGGGACTCGTCCTCGAGATAGTAGGAGCAGAAATCACACTGAGTCCCATACACACCTGCGGAATGAATACGATCAGACCGGGAGCAGGTCTAGCCATAAGGTTTCCACGGTTTACTGGAAAATATCGTGAGGACAAGTCAGCCGAAGACTGCACTGGCACAGACGAAGTAGTTGAAATGTACCGGGCTCAATTGAAGAAAGTTACCCCGAATCCCGTGGCAGAAGCAGCGTAGATCATGAGATCGCGATACAGATTCCCGGACCAAATGCGTTCCGCATCACTTCAAGAGAGATACAAGTTCTACCAGCGGGAGTTCAAAACAAGTCTCGTGCGACAGTGGTTCGGAGGCAGGACGAACCCAATAGTTTTCGCGGTAGTTATCGGACGACACACCAAGATCTTCCCCGCTGAATATCATAGGGATAAGGATCGAACGATTCTCATTGACGATTACGAAGGGTGGCAGGGTCTCCGACAATATTGCATGCGGTTCAGGCCTGAATCCGTATACTACGACAGGAACATATACGCCAGCTGGGAGGAAGCCAGACGTGGGCCAAGCCCGATTGACGAACTGGGCAGGTCGTTTGGCCAACAATTAGTGTTCGACATTGATCCGGAGAATTTCGAGTGTCCAATCCACGGCACTCTTGAAGACAAGATGAGGAGACGTCAAGGATTGTCCTTTTGTAGATTAGAACTCCAACTGGCCCAAGAACAAGCACTCGAGCTGATAGACGAGCTGTCGGGATCATTCGCGGATCTTCGGATAGTTTATTCGGGGAGAGGTTATCACGTCCACGTTCTGGATGAAGAGACATTTCTCTGGACGCGGAGGCAACGCCTGGCATTGATTCGCTCCCTTGTACGCAAAGGCTACTTGATGGATGAGTGGGTTGCGGGTGGGGGCATGAGACTGATTAGACTACCCCACTCCCTCAACGGGCTAGTAAGCCGGCTCGCTACCCCTTTGGAAAGGATTCGTGTCGGTTCTTTCGACCCTGTGACCGATCCTCATTGCCTTCCCAGCTTCGCCCGGAGTTAAAGGGTCTACTTCTTTCTTGGTTTCCGTTTTGACTTCTTCGGAGGCTTCTTTGCCGTGTTCTTCACAACTTTTTTTGCTTTGGTCTCCTTTCCAGGCCGGGACGTTTCTCAGGCATGAGTCATGAGTCAAAGCTGGTTGTCTTAACATTTTCTGGACTCGGAGCTGGGGTCTAAGTGCCTTCGAGCATGGAGGTAATCCGCTTGTGAGTTTCTTCTATGCTCTCAACCCCCGTGTTTAGCAGTAGACATTTGACTTGGAACTTCGAAATCATCTGCCGGAAGAACTGTTCTTGGCGAGTATGGTCTAATAGCAGCAGATAGGGGTTGTACCAGGGTTCACCAGCGAGCTTCCCCCACATTTCTTTTGGACCTGCGCCGGGGCGCACCATGTACTCCCCCTTCCTGAGGATCTTTATCGCTCCGTCTGCATCCAAGTGCACTTCGGGAGGACTCCTATCGTCTCTTCGCAAGAGAACCAGTAGCCTGATTCTCGCTTGGTCAGTAACCTTTGCAGGCCCAAACACTTTTTCTCGAGGAACTAGTGCTCTACTGTTTCCGAAGGCGTAGAAGCACCAGTGTAGTCCTTCATCGAACACGCACTTGCCGCTTGTTAGCTTGCAACTTGTAGGGCCCTGGGTGAACTCGCAATTCTCTTTCTTCGTGGTGACGTTTTCGCACTTGCTCTCGTCGAAGACCTTTCGAAGCCACGGTTTGCTCATCTGGGTCTCTGTCCTCATGTAGAGGCTCTTCTCAGGTTGCCTCCCGATCAAATAGCCGACCTGTTCTCCTTCGTTGTGGTCAATGTAGACCCAATCGTCTCCAACGATTCTGCCTCCTGGAAGGTCCATCAGTTTGAAGGCCTGAGTTGTCTTGCCCGTGCCTGTTGGAGCAACGATGATGACCCCTTGGCCCGAAACGTCAACGCAAGCTCCATGTATAGAGTGAGTATTCCTCTTTTCTTCCATGATTGCGGCGGCCATACCCAAGGCCCAGCTCTTGCACTGTCCGTAGTATTCCGTATTGAAGAAGAGTGATTCGTGCATTTCTGGGCAGTAGTAGGCGGCAGGATCATGTCCTTCAACCCCGTAGGCTGAGTAGATTTTTGCGTCGGTGTGGGAGGACTCAGGAGCTTCCTTCCAGTTTAGCTTCCAAAAGTCGTACTGATGCTTACTGTTTCCGTAGAATTCGACTGTAACGCCGTTGAGGTCTGCCTTAGAACGTGGGGCGTGCGCCTCTTGGAGCTTTTTCCCGGCGACAGCTTTGAGGGTTTCAAACCTTGCTTTTGGTACGTTCTTGTCGCTTTTCACCCGTGCGGTGGAGGCGGTGATGTAGTTGTCCAGTTTCACGGCTTATGGCTCCGCGTTGACAGAGCGGCGATAGCCTCGAATATGACCTTTACACCGACCGCGGCTGTCTGACCTGAATCGAGTTGTGGAGATACTTCGACGAGATCGAACCCGACAGTCTTCTTTTCCATTGTTGCATCAACCAACGTAAGAAGCTCGTCCGTAGATAGCCCGTCCGGTTCAGGATTCCCGACGCCTGGGGCAAACGCTGGATCCAGCACATCGATATCCACTGTCACGTAGCTGTGCGAAAACCCGGACAGGAATCCTCTGATTCTCTGAGCCGTCTTCGAGATCTCCGCTTTCCTCAAATCTTGCGGAGTGATCATCGTGATTCCGGATTTCTTTGTGAAGTCCAGCTCGGGCTTGGAGAAGGCGCGGATTCCGACTTCCATGATGTGATCCGAGCCGAGCCGCTCGGAGACCCTACGCATGAAGGTAGCATGAGACAGTTTCTCCCCGAGGAATTCATCTCGCAGGTCAAGATGGGCGTCAAAGCTCACCAGGCCTGTGTCCTCCGGCAGGGCATCAGCCGCTGCTTTGGTTATGGAATGTTCTCCGCCAACCATTATAGGAATCTTCTTCGCGTCTAACAGTTCAGAACAAACAGACTTGACTCTAGTGAGAGTTTCTGAGAGATCCTCGACAATGTCAACATCTCCCGAGTCGTGAACCGCAACTTTCTCTAGATCTAGGTCCGACCTAACACTGTAGAGTTCCATATTAGCGGAAACATCTCGGAGGGCTCCGGGAGCAAACCTCGATCCTGCCTTGTAGGTGCTGGTCTTGTCGTAGGGAACCCCGAAAAAGACGAAGTGGGAATCGTCGTATGTCGAGGATATTCCAGTGAATGGAACCCTCGTTGACAGGTAGAGTTTCGCTCGGCTCAAGTCTGCTCGACATGTTAGGAGCAGCTATTGTAAAGCTTATTGGGGAAGATGCTGACCCGGGCGTCCGAACGCTTCGATGCCTAAGCAAGAAGTTAAGCAGGAGTCGAAAGACGAGGCAATTTCCGCTGGAGCGGTACGCCCGGTTGGTCTCTCTTTCTCCTCGTTCTTCTATGCCGCCTCTGGTCTGTACTATCTCATCTATCCCTTCGTAGTACAGGATACGACGCTGTACCAGTTGTACATCATTGGAGCTTTGTCGATAGTCGGCTCGGTGGGAATAATGAGGGTAACGAGGTGGGCTCTCTGGGTCGGGCTTGCTCTCTTTCCACTTCAGATAGTGGCCCCTGCATTCGCGCTAATGGCCGCCCTCCAATACCCAGGGGTGGCCTCAAGCAGCACCGCGCTCGCCTATATCGTGTCGCTTGTAATTCTAATGTTCTTCGCATCCTTGACTTTCCTGCTCGTTCTAGACAAGAGAAGGAGCTTCAAGTAGCCGGCGGAGCTTCCCCTGATATGTGTGCGGGCATTTTATTCATTTTAGAAGCTGGCTTCGCGTCCCTAGCTTTCGTTACATAGCAACGTGGACAAGAGACTAACGGCCGGCGCCCTCTTGATCGGGCTTGGACCATTTGAAATCCACAGGCATTGCAATGGCGGGTCAGGAGGGTGAGATTGCCGAATTGAGGCAGTGGAAGGGTAAAATTGCATCCTGTTTGCCATTTGCCGTTGCAACCGATGAATCTCTTGCCAGTCCCACGATTGCGAACGACGGCAAGTTTCAGCCCGCATTTCGGACAAGGACTGTCAAAGGTAACATCAGCTGCCCTTTGTGCCACAATAACCTCGGAGAGCTGAGAGCCAATCTCCTGTTCATTTTCTGCCAACGAGAGCATGATTAGTCGAAGATGCTCCAGCGCTTCCACTAGCACCCCGCGCCTAGATGCAGTTCCATTCTGGATGTCTTGCATCAAGTTCTCCAGATTCGCTGTGAAGGATGAGTCGATAATCAAGGGGCAGTACGCTGAAAGAGTACCAGTCACTTTGTCGGCGAGTTCGCTCGCCCTCATCCGTTCTTCCCTAACGTACCCTCGCGCATAGAGAAGATCAATGATGCCGGCTCTTGTAGCCTTTGTACCGATGTTCACGTCTTCCATTTTCTTCAGCAGACTACTTGGATTGTAACGATGAGGTGGTTGCGTGAACTTCTCGACTGCTCTAATGTCCTGAACCTTTGCTCTGTCACCGATTCTCAAGTCAGGTAGAGGTCTTGAGTCATCAAATACGTACGGCCGATAGAACTCAATCCAACCCAGTCTGACAAGGCGGGAACCTGAGAGAAAGAAGCTGTAGCTATTGTAGCTGAGAATTATTCGGGAACTCGTCTTGAGACTGGAATCTGCAAATGAGGCCATGAATCGTCGCGCAATGAGATCGTATAGTTTGGCTTCTCCGCCGGACAGGGGTCGTTTGGGAGATTCGCCTGTAGGGAAGATTGCGGGGTGAGCTGGATCGTCTTTGGGACCGTTGTTCGGACGCAGATCCCCACGGGTCATGAGCTTGGCGACTAAAGATCGATAGTCTGCATGGGATGCGATTCCCCTCAAGATTTCCGCGTACCCAATATCAGGGGGGAGTTTCTGGCTAGACGTCCTTGGGTAAGAGATGAGCGCGTCGAGATACAGTCTCTCAGCCAAGACAAGGGTCCTCGCCGGAGAATAGCCAAAGTGTCGATAGGCCTCGGATTGAAGGTTCGACAAGTCAAATGGGTAGGGCGGATACTGCTGATTCTCATGAGATTCTACTCCTTTGACCTCGAGTAGAACGTCTCGACACTCATCGCAGACATTCTTGGCCTCAGCTTGAGAGGCTACTTTGTCCTTTTCGTATTCTAGACTGTAGATCTTGCCACCGTGAACGATTGTCGCATCTATTGTCCAAAATGGAACCGGGACAAAACAGGATATCTCTTCCTCTCGTTCTACAACGAAGCCAAGGGTTGGACCTTGCACTCTCCCAGTACTAAGGGTAGCATAACCTCTCCGTTGCCTTAGGGCTGATTCTGTTAGCAGTCGCGAAAGATTGATCCCGTAAAGCCAATCTAGTTCATGCCGACACTTTCCCGCATTTACCAAGGGAAGTTCCGGCTTTGAATCAAGCCTTTGAAAAGCCAATCGAAGCTCTCTATCGGTCATTGTACTGAATTTCATTCTGAGTGCCTTGGTTTGGGCTCCGTTACAGGCGTATTGCAGAATCGTGTGACCGATGACGGCGCCTTCAATGTCATAATCGCACGCGTTGATGTAGCGATCCGTGTTTGTTGCGATGGATCCGATGACGCGGACCCATCGAGCCAATCTCGCAGAAGCCCGGTCAACTAGATGTTTTGGCGCCCAATGATAGTCCCAGATTGGGTAGGAACGCCTACTGGATCGACCTTTGGAGTTGATACCATATAGATGTCCAAGGGCTGAGCACACGATCAGTGGCCCAGTTTTCGTGTGACAATTGAAATAGGGAACACCCTGAGACTCTAGTTCCTGTGGGAGATTCTCTTCATCGAGAGCTCTTGCGACGCGTTGGGCTGCGTCGGGCTTTTCGCAGACGATTAGGGTCTTGATCTATTCCCACCTCTCAGGGTTGTGAATCAGAAACTGAGCTATCTCTTTGGCGTGGTCACCAGTTTCAGGCAATGCAACTAGACGCCTGAGAAAATCCTCGGTTGTCAGGTTGCCGTAGGCAACGAACCAGATCGAGTAGGCATCTTTGACCATGCGGTGGGCTTGGAAGTGATTGGCACATAGGGCAGTGTTATCATCTACAATTTTCATTCCACAGACAGCGCAATGATCCATATCTTACCTCTCCACTCTCGCGATACCTACGTTGTCAGACCCTTGAGATTGGAGCCCGAATCAGCAACATCTGCCTATAGATGTGAGTCCACATCAAACGTGCTAACAATCGCGTCTAAAGCAAACTGTTTTAACTGTATTACCGTAAAAATGGTCCGCTGGATGTCCAATCATTGGCAGACAAGAGAGCTGTATTGCTAATCGTCGACGGAATGGCTGACAGACCCCTTATCGATCATGACTACAAGACTCCTCTAGAATACGCGAACACCCCGAATATGGACAGGCTGGCCAAGGGCGGCCTGGTTGGTCAACTTGACCCCATATCTCCTGGTGTCCGCGCAGGAAGCGATGTTGCAAACCTCGCATTGCTAGGATACGACCCAGCCAAATACTATACAGGAAGAGGCGCCCTAGAGGCGATCGGCGCTGGAATCGAACTTCGCCCTGGCGACGTGGCATTCCGGTGCAACTTTGCTACTGTCGATGATGATTTCCGTGTCGAAGACAGACGTGCCGGACGAATCAGAAAGGGAACCTCAAAACTTGCAAAGGTGGTTGATGCGATCAAGATTGATGGTGTACCAGGAATCAAGACAATTTTCAAGGCCACAGTTGATCATAGAGCAGTCCTGGTATTGCGTGGTGAAAAGCTGTCGAGAATGGTCTCTGATGTGGACCCCAAAGAGGAAGGGGCGAAGATCGCGATTTCAAAAGCACTTGACGGAAGCGAGGAAGCAAAACGAACATCTGCTGCAATTAATGAATTCGTCAAGAGATCACACGAAGTGTTGCGAGAGCATCCTTTGAATCAGGAACGAGCGAACGATGGTGAAAAGGCCGCGAACATTGTTCTGACAAGAGGCGCAGGAACAATTCCCAACCTTCCAAGCTTCAAATCGATGTTCGACCTCCGAGGATGCTGCATCTCAGGAACGCCAATGATCCAAGGGATAGCGAAGATCGCGGGCATGGAAGTCATGGATATCAGGGGCGCAACCGGTGGAATCAAGACAGATTACGAAGCAAAGGCCAAAGCAGTCATCGAAGGAAGCAAGGACAAGAACTTCGTTCTCGTCCACGTAAAAGCCCCCGACATTGCAGGCCATGACGGTGACTTCAAAGGAAAAGTCAGAACACTGGAGGAGGTAGATACGCTTGTAGGCCACATCATCGATGAAGTCGACATCGGGCTCAACTACGTCGCGCTAACAGCCGACCACGCTACTCCCGTAGGCTATGGAGCCCACACGGGCGACCCGGTCCCTGTTATAATCGGAGGTCCGGACGTCCCTGCAAGTCGAGTACTCAAGCTCAGCGAGGCCTCAGCTGCCAGAGGGAATCTGGGTAGGATTCGCGGGCTTGACCTGATGCCGATAATCACAGATCTCGTCGGTCGGAGCCGACTCTACGGTTCCTAGACGGTCGTATCGACTAAGCTCTCCTCGATTCCCTGAGAGTCGGTCGAGAATAGCTCCCTATGCTCTAACAACCCGTTCGAGCCTAGCGATGAAATAGCCGGCAGTTCTGTCTTTGTGAGGATAGAACCGTCGACAATTGCTTTGGCCCAAGAGGCCCGGTGCGCCATAATCTTCCAAGATTGGACTGGTCTCGAAGTCAGTATTTGCAGACAGAAACTTTGACAATACAAGTTCGTTCTCTTCAAGTGTCAAGCTGCACGTGCAGTACAGGATGCGGCCTCCTGGACGTGTGTACCTTGAAGACTCTTCGAGCATCATAGATTGCAGGACAGAGAACTTGTGGACGAGCTTGGAAGAAAGATGCCATTTCATTCGAGGGTTTCGGTCAAGAATGCCGGTTCCAGTGCAGGGGGGGTCGACAACCACAAGATCAAATTCTCCTTTAAGGCCTAGATTTGAGGCGTCCTCGATTAGAGGCGAGGCTATGTTTACCCCGAGTCTTTCCGTTTCGCTACTCCACGATGTAATTCTATTCTTGGAATAGTCGACCGAGAGGATTCTTCCGCGATTTTTCATAAACTGAGCCAGCGTCGCTGTCTTACCACCAGGGGCGGCGCAGAGATCTAAGACAGCTTCTCCGGGAGAAGGATTGGCCGCCTTGACCGCTAGGAAGGAGGCTAGGTCTTGCATCTGGAAGACCCCCGTCTCGAAATATTTCGCTAGGATCGAGGGTGACCCGGTCAGTATCCGAATACCAGAATCTGCTTCTACTAGTTGATCCGAGTACTTTCTCAATTCAAGGGGAAGGCCAACTCGTCCACGATTTCGCAGCGGATTGATCCGAACGTATCGAGGACGCGGGGGTGGGGAAAGGATCTTGAGACCGGTTTCTCTACCGAAGTGGTGGAAGCAGTACAAGACCCACCAGGGTGGATTATGGGTACGAAGGCCTACCCGCTCGGTCTCGCTCGTAACACTCGAGGCGTCGGGAGGTCCGTGCGCTACTAGGTATCCTAGTAACTGTTCGAGACCCGGACCTTCAAGCTCAGATGATATTCCCCTCAACGCGCGAACAAGATCAGCCTTTGGATCGGTATTGTCCGCGAGCATGAGGTGGGCGGTGAGATGAAAGAGAGCGAGGCTCTTTCTGTCAAATTTCCCGCCTGGAAATGTCGTCTGGACTGCTCTGTTCAGCAAGTCAAGTCTCGAAACGGTATCAATGACCAGTGTAAGCGCTGAAGATTTCTCGCGTCGGAGTTGAGGGTTAGCAGAAGCGATTCTTGAGACCGCGGATCTTTCGCTCCTTCCCTGTGACACAAGAAGCAGAGCCTCTCGGGCCAGTCGCAGCTTGTTCAACAAGTTCGTTTCGCGCATTTTCTTGTATCCTTACGGGGAACCTTTTTACCGATAAGCCCTTTCGGCTTTGGCTCCATATGATGTCCAGCCTTGACCACTACCTAACAAGGCCTCAACCCGAGACCTCGAAGCCCAAGGCTCTGACGAAGCCGCAGCTTGGGTTCAAGCCTGAAACACCAAAGGAGATGGCTCAATCATATTTTGTCGGGGCTGGGTATGATGGCGAGAGAAGAGCGGTATTCCTCAAACTCTACGATCCTCAAACCGAGAAAATACAATTCTGGTACGATAACACGGGCCACACGCCCTATTGCCTCTCCAAGGGCACACTCGAAACTCTCCAGAACAACAAGGAACTGATGAGTCATCCTGGACTTTTAGGACTTGAGCCAGCGAGACGATTCGACGCTCTGGAAGGCAAAGATATCCCCGTGACTGTTGTTCTGGCGAAGGACCCTCTTTCCATAGGCGGAAGACCGAGCGGATGCATCAGAGACATAATTACTGCTTGGGAGGCCGACATCCGATACGTCGAGAACTACATTTACGATAGACATCTTGAGCCCGGAATGTCCTACAACATCCATCAAGGCGATCTCAAACCCGGAGCCTCAGCCCAAGTCCCAGCTGTGAAAGAGGCAATCGAAGAAAAGGACGAAGAATATCGAAAGCTGATGGAACGATGGCTACGCCTCCTCGAATACCCCGTTCCAAACTATAGGCGCCTCGCGCTAGACATCGAAGTTTACCAGCCAGTTGAGACGAGAGTTCCGGACCCAACTGCGGCAGAGTACAAGGTTATCTGCGCCAGCCTCTGCGGGTCGGATGGCTCAAAGAGAGTTCTGCTCCTCAAACAAACCGGCACAGAAAGTGTCGAGCTTCCTGGGATTGAAGTCGAAGTGTACGATTCCGAACCCGAACTCGTTTCCGCCATTTTCAGGGCTTTGAACGACTACCCGTTCGTCCTAACCTTCAACGGAGACGGCTTCGACCTTCCGTATCTCTTCCACAGAGCCCTAAACCATCTCGGTTTCTACCGAGACCAGATACCCATCGAGCTCGGAAGAGAATCTGCTACCGTGAAATACGGTGTGCACCTGGATCTCTACAAGTTCTTCTTTAACCGGTCCATCCAAGTTTACGCCTTCAGCAATCGATACAGAGAGGTCACGCTAGATGCTGTTTCTGAGGCGCTCCTCGAAACTGGTAAGCTAGATATTTCGGCGTCAGTCTCCAGATTAAGCCCGACAGAACTAGCGGCATATTGCTACCAAGACGCGGAGCTTGTAATGAATCTGACGACATTCGACGGAGAGGTTGTAATGAAACTGATCACTGCCCTCTCTCGGATAAGCTTCCTCCCCATGGAGGACATGGCCCGTCAGGGTGTCTCGGGCTGGATCAGAAGTATGCTGTTCCGCGAACATCGAGCACGAGGGTTCATCATTCCACGGTCGGAAGAGATCACCGCCAAGAAAGGGTCGACTAGCACGACCGCGGTTATCAAAGGAAAGAAGTACAAAGGTGGGATGGTTGTTGATCCGGTTCCAGGTGTCCACTTTGGTGTCGCCGTGCTCGACTTCGCCTCGCTATACCCATCTATAATCAAAACCTGGAACTTGGGCTACGAGACAATTTTATGTGGGCACACCGACTGTCGAACCAATAAGATCCCGGACACGGACCACTGGGTCTGCAGACACCGAAAGGCAATGGAAAGTCAACTAGTAGGGTCGCTTCGAGATCTCAGAATTCACTGGTACAAACCCAGAGCCAAAGACAAGGGACTCTCGCCGGAGAAGCTCACATGGTACCAGGTAGTCCAGAACGCTCTCAAGGTAGTACTGAATGCGAGCTACGGGGTCTTCGGCTCAGATAGGTTTTCGCTCTACTGTCCCCCTCTCGCAGAGTCGACGGCGGCTGTTGGAAGATACGCGATAACAAACACGATTCAAGAAGCAAAACGACTAGGGATTGAGGTGTTCTACGGAGACACCGACTCACTCTTTCTCGGCACGCCGGCAAGGGAGAAGCTGGACGAGCTAATCCATTGGTCCAAGAAGGAGCTTGGGATGGAGCTGGAAGTTGACAAGAATTACCGGTATGTCGCTCTAAGCCTCAGAAAGAAAAACTACCTTGGGGTTCATCCTGACAACAAGGTCGACATCAAAGGACTAACTGGCAAAAAGAGACACATCCCCGAGTTTCTCAAGAACACTTTCAACCAACTTGTGGAGATTCTGGGTCAGGTCAAGACGCCGACCGACTTCGACGTGGCGAGGGTCAAGATCAAGGACCTTGTACAGGATTCGTACAGCAAACTACGAAATAGGAAGTATTCATTGGACGACCTGGCGTTTAACATGATGATCGGAAAATCTGTCTCCAGCTATACGAAGACAACTCCACAACACGTCAAAGCTGCCCAGCAATTGAGTGACAAGGGAGGTGACGTCAGAGCCGGCGACCTAGTCAGCTTTGTTAAAGTCACCACGGGAAGCGGAGTGAAACCTGTTCAACTGGCGAGCATTCATGAGATTGATGTCGAAAAGTACAACGAATACATCCGGTCAACCTTTGAACAGGTCCTCGACTCAGTAGGCCTCGACTACGAAGAGCTCACCGGAGCAAGGAAGCTGACATCCTTCTTCTCTGGAGCTTAGCATCGTCTTGCTTACGATAATTCCTGTGAAAGGGATCCCAGACATTGAATTAGGCGACAATATAGGTGAGATCATTGTCGCGAGATTGAAGGATCAGGGGGAGGAATTTCAAGAAGGTGATGTCACAATAGTGTCTCAGAAGGTTGTGTCAAAGTCAGAAGGCCGAGTCGTAAACCTGTCGAAAGTAACGCCTTCACCTTTCGCAGTTTTTGTTGCTAAGGAAGCAGGCAAGGACCCGCGCCAGGTCGAAGTGATCCTCCGAGAAACGCGAAAGATCGTTAGGATGAAGGCTGGGCATTTGATCTCCGAAACAAAGCATGGATTCATCTGCGCGAACGCTGGCGTTGATGCCTCCAATGTCGCAAAGGGCAAGGATATTGTCACACTGTTGCCGCTGGACCCTGACGCATCTGCAGATCGCATCGGCAAGACGATCCAAAAACTGACGAGAAAAGCGATACCCGTCATCATAACCGACACCTTCGGCCGGGCATGGAGGATGGGTCAGGTCAACTTCGCCATAGGAATCTCTGGAATGAAGCCAATCCATGACTATAGGGGAACTATGGACATGTACCGGCATACTCTTCATGTGACCGAAATCGCTGTCGCAGACGAACTCGCCTCCGCCGGGGAACTAGTAATGAACAAAGCCGATAAAGTCCCAGCCGCTGTGGTGAGAGGATATAATGTAAAACGAGGAAAGGGCACTGGCAAGGACCTTCTTAGACCCGAAGAAATGGACCTGTTCAGATAGGAATCGGCCCCGGGTTCATGCTTGGCTAAGTCTTAATGATGCCAGGACTGGGTGGGAGAACGATAGAGAATTGACAATGGAGCCGATTAAGCCCCCAATGCCCGTTCATGTCCGGGACATTCAGAATTTTGCCCGGCTTGCATTAGGCCTTACAGAGGGATCCCAGATGATCTGGAGCTTCAAACACGAATCCAGCAACATCTTAGCATTCTTCACCGCCTACATGTACTGGGATGGAGACATTCCAATCTTGGCCTATACGGAGGCTGACTTTGACAGGAGCAAACCCTTCCTTGCATACAAGAGCGACTCTCCCAAGGGAGAAGAATGGCAGTTCTCAGACGAAGCCGACGATACACGATTCAAGTACACCTCGGTAATCGATGTGAAAAGCCTACCGGACGCTTTTGTAAAGAGTATCGAAGGCGACTTTCCAGATGCCCCCGACCCTGTTCTAACAGAGCTCGAAGACACAAAGTCCTTGGCACGAGTTCTGCTCACGCTCTCGATGCGGGATGGCAACGTCTTTCCTCTCTGGCACTTCCGCAGAGGAGACAAACACATACTAGGTAACTGCATACCATTCGAACACTACTATGATTCCGACGCCCTTCCAATTTTCTTCTACACCGCGACCATGACTCCGCCTCCCGGACCGTTTCTCAAGTATCTAGCAGCAAAACCCCACGGCGAGCGACTGGAATTCACAAACGCCGCCACGGATGCAAAATACTTCTACACAAAGGTCATTGACGTCATCGACTTTCCACTCTTTCCAAAGTAGACCGTGGCCAAAGACTTTTCAGCAGTAGACATTCTCTCCAACACCGATGGTATCGTCTTGCCAAGAGAAATCAGGGTCGCCATCGCCGGAATTGGAAACTGTGCCTCAAGCCTCGTCCAAGGAACAGAATTCTACCGCACTGCCCAGAAGAAAACAGGACTGATGAACGAGAAAGTTGGACCTTTCAAAGTATCAGATATCCGCTTCACCGCGGCGTTTGACATTGATGAGAGAAAGGTTGGGAAGGACCTATCAGAAGCAATCTACGCAGAACCTAACAACACAAGAAAAATTGTCCAAGTGCGCCCCATAGGGGTCAAGGTCCAGATGGCCCAGCCTCTAGACGGAATATCACCTATCGCCGGCGACAAGATACAGCCAAGCGATGCGAAACCATCCAACATAACTAAGGTTCTAGAGAACGCGAAAACCGATGTGCTTGTCAACCTCACTCCAACGGGCGCCTCAAAGGCCAGCGAAATGTACGCTCAAGCAGCATTGGAAGCAGGGAGCGCATTCATCAATGCTACGCCCGCAAGGATAGCTTCGAACAGGGTGTGGCAAGCCAAGTACAAGAAGAAAGGGGTCCTCGTCGTAGGTGATGACATCATGGACCAGATCGGTTCAACCATCCTCCACAAGAATCTTCTATCCTTGCTAGTCGACAGGGGCACACAGATCGGAGAAACATACCAGCTCGACATTGGCGGCGGAACGGAATCACAACTAGCCCTTGATAAGAAAAGGTACGAGATCAAGCGGGGAATAAAGACCGCGGCTGTCGCAGCTGCAGTACCTTACAAGTTCCCAATAGTCGCAGGATCGTCCGATTTCGTGGACTTCATGGAGAACCGCCGGACAAGCTACTTCTGGATCAAAGGAGAATACTTCGCAGGAACAGACTTCACCCTTGACATGCGCATCTCCCTCGAAGACGGACCGGCGTGCGCAGGCATTCTAACCGACGTCATTAGGATGGTGAAGCTCGCAGCGGACAAAGACCAGAGCGGAGCACTGAATGGGGTCTCGTCCTACGGGTTCAAAGCCCCGCCGAAACGCGTATCTCTAGAAAACCTTAACCAAGAACTAGGCTGGATGCCGAAGGGTCCAAGGCCGAATTGAGGCAGAACAGCCAGAAACCGTTCAAAGAACGAATCCTACAATCCTCGCGATCTAACCAAAGCCGTATAGTTCTCGCCATCGATATTCACAATGGCCGACCTAGAGAACTGACCGACCAGGCAATTGATCTGTTCGAACAAACCCGCCAGTCAATATGTTCGGTGAAGTTCGGACGCCAGACGATTCTAAGCATCGGTCCCGAGAGAACCACCGAACTGTTAAGGAAAATACACGGTTATGGGTTTACGACGATAATAGACGACAAGCTCAATGATATCGACGAGACAAACGCGGCAATCACCCGAGCCTATCTCAATGTGGGATTCGATGCCATAACAGTCAACCCGTTCGCGGGATGGAAAGGAGGCCTCGAGACCGCGTTCAAGCTCGCCCATGAGCGCCGAATGGGAATCCTAGCACTTGTTTACATGAGCCATCTAGGAGCCTCCGAAGGATACGGACAGAGAGTCTTGTCAAAGGCTGGATCCAAGAAGAAGACCAGATTCGAGTTCGAAATCTTCGCGGAGAAAGCAGTCGAGTGGAAGGCCGACGGCGCAGTAGTAGGCGCAACCCGGCCCAATATAGTTCGAAGAGCCAAAGAAATTCTGGGTACTAGCGTGCCGATCTTTTCACCCGGGGTTGGGATACAAGGCGGCGAAATAGCTCGCTCCCTGAAGGCAGGAACAGATTACTTCATAATCGGAAGATCAATCACAGGAGCCCAGAAGCCCGGAAATGTTGCAGCAGAATTCGCGAGAGCATCTCTTGCTCCAAACGGCTAGGCTTGGCCCGGCTGCCATAGCTCACGTCGCAGGAGATCACGGACCGCTGCCCTAATGGCATCGCTTCTGCTGTGATAAATTCCGGCCTTGACTAGCTGGTCAACATCGTCTATGAGCTTTTCAGGAAGCTTAACGGTTACGAGCCTCAAAGCAGTAGCAACTCTTCTTGAGCCCATAAGAGGAATAAGGGTTTCCCCAGTTTTTCCGGTAACGTATTTATCCAGCAAAACTGTAGGGAAGCATTGACAAAGTATGGGCGGCGCCAAGAAGAAAAGCATGGCACAGATGGAAAGGACCCAGGACCAGACGGACAAGAAAGATGAACCCGGATCGAAAAAGGGAAAGGCAAAGACTGTTGTGGAGAAGAGGCCGAGAGGACTGCAGAGCCCCGACATCTCCGACCCCAAATTCCTTGCTGAGGTTCAGAAGATGGGAGCGATTACTCCATTCTCAATAGCATCCCAATTCAACTTAAGATTGAGTGTTGCGAAGGATTTGCTGGAAGACCTGGAGAAGAGACGGTTGGTGCGGCTCGTAGGCGGCAATGCGAGAATCAGAATCTATCAGCCTGCCGCTGCCTAGACCTTTCTTATCGTTATCACTGTGCCTTCCTTCAGCTGTTTGAAGAGTTCTAGCCCACTTGTTATGCGGCCCAAGAGGTTGACGGGACTATATGGCCTAGTTGGCCCGTAGAAGACACAAACCGCGTCACCCTGTGGCCAGTAGCCTATTGATCCTACCTCCATGTTGCTGCGAGGTTTCTCTCCAGGGGCCTTTACGATGACTTGGAAATAGATCTCTTCCCCGTATCTTACCGCCCGACCATTAACAGGAAGGTTACGTAGCAGAGCATCAGATGTTCGAGGGGCGGCGAACCTGAAAAACTCTCCTTGAGCCTCCCCTAATCCTTCGATCGAAAAAGCGACCTTGGGCCTGGAAACCTCTGACACAGGTCCTTGTGACAAGACTAACCGCTCTCCGGTGAACCAAGTTATATAGCTCGCTCAGGTCGGAGCGCCGAGAAAGCGGTTTCAGATGAAACGAGTGATCATAATCGGGGCAGCGGGCAGGGATTTCCATAACTTCAACATGGTCTTCCGGAACTCGCCCGACCATGAAGTAGTCGCATTTACAGCGGCCCAGATCCCGGGAATAGAAGGAAGAACCTACCCTCCCGAGCTGGCGGGACCGAGATATCCGAACGGGATACCCATATTCGCTGAGAAGGAACTTCCGCGCCTTATCAAGGAACTGAAAGCCGACCTAGCGATATTGTCCTATAGCGACCTATCCTACGGAGATGTAATGCACATCGGGTCCTCAGCACTCGCAGCAGGAGCTGATTTCCAGTTACTTGGCCCAAGAAACACCATGCTCCGTTCAAGGTTGCCAGTGGTCTCGGTTGGGGCAGTGCGTACCGGGGCTGGCAAGAGTACTGTCTCTAGAAAAATCTCCCTTACTCTCCGGGACGCCGGCAAGAAAGTCGTAGTAATTCGTCATCCCATGCCATATGGCGACCTCACCAAGGAAGGAGTTCAGAGATTCGCTTCGTTCGAGGACTTGGACAAGGCGGATTGCTCGATCGAAGAGAGAGAAGAGTACGAGCCGCACATTGAACACGGCTTTGTGGTGTACGCGGGCATAGATTACGAACAGATTCTGCGATCTGCAGAGAAGGAAGCTGACATCATACTTTGGGATGGAGGCAACAACGACATACCCTTCATTCAGCCCAACGTTCACTTCGCAGTCTTAGATCCATTGCGCCCTGGCGACGAGCTTACACACTATCCAAGCGAGGTGAACGTCCGACTCGCAAATGTCGGAATTATCAACAAGGTCAATGTCGCAGAACCGAAAAACATACAACTGGTAGAATCGAATCTGAAAACACTGAACCCCACCGTCATAGTGATCAAGGCAGCGTCAGAAGCCACAGTAGACAAGCCTGAGCTAGTCAGAGGAAAGCGAGTTCTGATCATAGAAGACGGTCCAACCGTTACCCACGGCGACATGGCCTATGGAGTCGGATACGTTGCCGCGAAATCCTTCCGCGCCAAAGAAATCGTGGACCCCCGCAAGTACGCCGTCGGAATCGTGAGAGACATCTTCAAGAAGTACACTCATGTCACCGAGGTTCTCCCCACAGTCGGGTATGGTAACCAGCAGATACGTGACATGGAAGCGACCATAGCCAAAGTCGATTGCGACACTATCATGATAGCGACCCCCGCTGACATCAGGCGAATAATCAAGTTCCCGAAGCCTACCGTTAGAGTAGGCTACGAGCTGAAGGAGCAGACCAAACCAGGAATCAAGGACGTTCTCCAAACTAAGGGGATTATCTAGGACTTATCTAACAGCTAGGCAATCGTCTTCCGCAAAGTCTCAGCCACGTACTCTATCTCGGTCTCCCCGAGCCTAGGATGAACGGGGAGGGAAAAGACCTGCCTCGACGCCTTCTCAGTCTCAGGCAATCGCCCCCTCCGCGCAATGTTCGAGTCCCGATATAGTGGCGTGGAATGTACAGGGGATGAATAGTAGACCCCAGCCTCGATGTTCTTGTTCCACAGCTTATCCACAATCTTGTTTCGCTTCGCCGCGTTCACACCTCTCAACCGAACAGTATACAAGTACCAGCTGTGCTTCCGACCATCAGGTTCCTTAGGCAAGAATAGTTTGCCAGTCATGTTCAACTTCTCGGTGGTCAGCTCGGCGTTCTTCCTTCGCTTGTCCAGGAAAGAAGGTAGCTTCTTCAGCTGCGCATAACCGATTGCCGCGGCAATCTCAGTCATGTGATAATTGTGCCCAGGTCTTACAGTCCAGTAGGGACGTTGTTCCCCATGGGAACGAACCATTCTCAGAGCCTGAGCATACCCATCATCGTTCGTCGTAACCATCCCTCCTTCTCCGGTCGTAATGTTCTTGCCAGCGTAGAAACTGAAACAGGTCATGTCGGCGATCGAGCCGATTTTCTTCCCATCGAACTGGGCGCCATGAGCCTGGGCCGCATCCTCAATTACAACAATATCTTTTCCACGGGCCAAGTTCGCTACCCCGGAAATGTCGGACGGAAGGCCGTAGAGATCCGTGGGAATGATCGCTTTCGTCTTCCGTGATACACACTCCTCGACACTTTCAACCCTGAGACAATACGTGTCTTTATCGATATCAGCGAAAACGGGCGTTGCGCCAGTGAGTACGACAGCGTTGGCGGCGCCGACGAACGTGAACGAGGGAAGAATTACCTCGTCGCCGGGACCAACATCTGCAGCAAGTAAGGAGGCGTGTAACGCCGCTGTCCCGTTCACTACAGCTACGGCATGCTTTGCACCAACAAACTTGGCAAAGCTCCTTTCAAACTCGAGAACCCGAGGCCCCATCCCGCTCTTATCGGTCAGGATGCCACTGCGTAAGACTTCGACAGCGGCATCGATCTCTTCCTTTCCAAGAAACGGTTGGTTGATCCTGATTAGTTCCCGCAATCGTTCAGCTTAGCCCCGGTTTTCAACATCGTAGGCTCTGGTGCCTAAAAGAGTTGGCCCAAAACAAATCTCAGAGCAGAATTCTCTCAAGCTCAAATTGCAAAATGGAAAGACAAATCTCGCAAGAACAGACAGGATCGCGAACGCACCACAATCCGACCTCTCATGTGTAGATTTGCACGATCGAGAAGAGTAAATCGGCGGAAATGAGCCGATAACAAGGAATTAGAGCCGCATAACCCACCTAGGCCACGTTTGCCTCCGGTTTCGGAGCCCTAGCGCTTGATAAATTTTATATTGCACGCGAAATCTCTCGCCCGTCGAGACTTGGGGATAAGAAAAAAATTGTCATCAGAATTAGCAGGTCAGCAAGTAATTATTCTAAGAGAAGGGACTTCGAGAAGCCGCGGCCAAGATGCACTGAAAGCGAACATCATGGCTGCAAAAATCATCGCTGAATCTGTCCGATCCTCACTGGGACCTAAAGGCATGGACAAAATGCTGGTGGACGGATTCGGAGACGTAACCATCACTAACGATGGAGCCACGATACTCGATGAGATGGAAGTACAACATCCGGCGGCCAAGATGATGGTAGAAGTTGCTAAGACCCAAGACGATGAAGTTGGAGACGGAACAACTACGTCCGTTGTTGTGGCTGGAGAACTGCTCAAGAAGGCGGAGGAACTCATCGATCAGGGAATCCATCCAACGGTAATAGTCGATGGTTACAGGGAGGCTTCGAACCGAGCACTAGAGGTGCTCGATCAAATCGCGATCAAGATCGATCCAACTGACAAGGCGACTCTTAGGAGAGTGGCTGAGGTCTCACTGGCGAGTAAGATTCTCGCCGAAGACAAAGAGGCAATGGCAGAACTCGCAGTGAACGCGATTCTCCAAGTTGCCGAGAAGACTCCCGACGGATACAAGGTCGACATCGATGACGTAAAGGTGGAGAAGAAGCCCGGCGAATCGTTGACCGATACTGCTCTCATCAAAGGAATAGTTCTCGATAAAGAAATCGTCCATCCCGGGATGCCTAAGAGAGTAGAAGATGCAAAGATCGCACTAGTCGACGCCCCGTTAGAAGTGGAAAAGACAGAGTTCGATGCCAAGATCAATATTGAGAATCCGGAACAGATGAAAGCGTTCCTAGACGAGGAGGAAAAAATGCTCAAGGACATGACAGACAGGGTTTCAAACTCTGGGGCTAACGTCCTTCTCTGCGAGAAAGGAATTGACGACGTCGCACAACACTATCTCGCAAAGAAAGGGATACTCGCAGTCAGACGAGTAAAGCAGTCGGACATGGAGAAACTTGTCAAGGCAACCGGGGGAAAAGTCGTTAGTAACGTAAATGATCTAAGGCCTGAGGACCTGGGATTCGCAAAGCTAGTCGAAGAACGGAAAGTTGCAGACGACAAGATGACATTCGTCGAAGGAAGCAAGAACCCCAAGGCCGTCACGATCCTCGTCCGCGGTGGAAGCGAGAGACTCGTCGACGAAGCCGAAAGAGCAATCCACGATGCACTGTGCGTAGTGCGCGACGTTGTACTGGACCCGAGAGTCGTGGCAGGTGGGGGTGCGCCTGAAGCCGAAGTTGCCCGACACCTCAGGGAACATGCACAGAAACTCTCCGGAAAAGAACAATTGGCAGTTATAGCATTCGGTGAAGCCCTCGAAACTCTTCCGACGGCCCTGGCCGAAAATGCGGGGCTCGACCCAATCGACATCCTCGTCCAGCTTCGAGCTGCCCACGAGAAAGGACAACTCTGGGCTGGGGTTGATGTGAACGAGTCAAAGGTCGCCGATCTAAAGGAAAGAGGAGTTCTAGAACCGCTGGGGGTAAAAGTACAAGTGATAAAATCGGCGGCTGAGGCAGCGGGCATGATACTAAAGATCGACGACGTGATCGCTGCGGCAAAGTCTAGTGCCGGCGGTCCGGGCGGTCCGAAAGGAAAGGACGAGGGTGACGACGAGGGAAGTAGCGATTTCTAGAGAGCCCGACAGCATAGAGATCGGACCCCCAAAACTCACACGCTTCGAGAAAGCGAGAGTAGTAGGAGCTAGGGCCCTCCAGATATCCATGGGAGCACCGGTGCTGCTTGACCTCAAACAAGAACGACTATCACCGATTGACGTCGCCTTGATGGAGCTGGATGAAGGCGTTCTTCCGATCAGCATACGACGATCCTTGCCTGACGGAACTAGCCAGAATATCCCGTTGAAATGGCTTCTCCATCCAGTGGAAGAGGAGAAGAAGCCTCGGTCTAAGAAGGAAGACGAGTAACCATTCAGCCATCTCAGGATGCGGTCCTCCTATCGGGGGTAAGTGCTGAGGACGAGCGGTTCTCGTGGAGAGCTGCTCTCACCGTAATGCTAATACTGTCTTTGGTCGCGGGCCTCGCTTACGTCTTGAATGCGAACCCGTTCGCGATTAGTTTCAGTATCTCGCTCGTTTACCTGCCGACAGCTGTCCTGGTTGTAGGGCATTTTGTGACAAGAGCTAGAAGAAAAACCGATGACTCAGCTAGTTGACAGGCGCGTTATAGGGCAGCTTGATGTTCATGACATATGCGTCAGCGCCATCATGATAATAATGTGTAGCCACCCTAGCGGTCCCAAATCCCATGTTCTTGTAGAGCCTGACCGCGTCCTCGTTGGCAGTTCGAACCTCAAGGAAGCACTCCTCAGCCCCGTGTAGCTCCAAGGCCTTCATCGCCGCGAGAACTAGTTCCTTTCCGATTCCTTGGCGCCTATAATCTGGCATGACCGCAACTGAAACCACGTGTCCCTTTCGCACCATTCTGAATCTGCGAACATCTGAGAATCCGAACTCGAGTCTGCACATGATGTATCCTGCGACTTTGCGTTCTTTCTCTGCGATGATGAAGGCCTCGGGGCAGCTCTTGTAGACTTCCATGAAGAAGTAGGGGCTGTAGTTTTCGGGGAGGCAGACCCTGTTGATCTCGATGACTGATGAGAGATCGTCCGGGCGGAATGGACGCAACAGGTACGGTGCTTCGAGCAACTCTCTTTCTAAGATAGTTGGGATTCTTGATGTATAATATCTTGTCGTCGAATTGGATAATTTCTATTAGTTTGACAACACGTTTAAATCGCTCAGAACGGAGCGAGCCGCGAAAGACAGGCGACTCTTGCGTGAGTGATGCGGCCCCAACGCCGACTCCTTTACCGGCGGCTCAAACCACTTTTGCAGTCTATTCTGGGCCTCCGCTTGACTCCATCAAGACAATGGTGGCGCTAGAGTTCCAGGTTAAAGACGCGTTCTTAGATCCTTATGGGATTCCAACTGTCCAAGTGACGCGAGAACCGGCTAAAGAGAAATTCCAGAGG
>VBBV01000205.1 GCA_005883695.1 Candidatus Bathyarchaeota archaeon
ACCGCCAACAGTGAGGGTACGAGTGCTCGATCGTTTCCTCTTTCCAGAGAAGATTCTTGGCCTTGAGATCTTCGATGATCACTCTGTCCGCGTCTCTCACTGAGAGCCGCGCGTACTTTCCAGCTTCCTTCGTGAAGCGGCCTGACGGGTCTACGGGCGAGAAGGCGGGCAACCCATATTTCGTGCCGACCTCGAAGTCCTCTTCCCCATGACCCGGAGCGGTGTGGACGGCTCCGGTTCCCTCAGACATTGACACGTATTCAGCGCTCAACAGGACCCGATGCCGATCTGCCCCGATCTGGGCTTGAGTTTCTTCCTGGAGAGGTGGGAGATACTGCCTGCCCTCAAGTTCTCGTCCCTGATACTCCTCTAAGGTCTTGTAGCTTCGTCCTCCGAGGACCTGTTCAAGCCTCTCCTTGGCAAGAATGAGCTTGTCCCCGTCGACCTCCACTAGGACGTAGGGCTTGTCGGGGTGAACCATCACGCCCAGGTTTGCTGGCAGCGTCCAAGGCGTTGTGGTCCAGATGAGTATGAACTCTCCTGGCTTTTCGACAAGGGGGAGTTTCACGAAGATAGAGAAGTCTTGAACTGTCCGGTATTCATCTGTCACCTCGTAGCCGGCGAGGGCTGTCTCGCAGCGGGGACACCAGTGGACGACCTTCAAAGCCTTGTAGAGAAGACGTTTCTCCTGGGCTCGTTTAATCGTCCACCAGACGGATTCGATGTAGTCGTCCTTGTATGTCAGATAGGGGTTGTCCCAGTCCATCCAGATCCCGAGGTTTTTCAGAACCCTTGTCTGGGCTTGGACGTTTTCTTCTGCGAATCTCTTGCAGTCGGCGATGAACCGGCCTACTCCGACAACATTCTCAATATCCTTTTTCGAGCCTAGGTTCAGCGACTTCTCTATCATTACCTCGACAGGAAGACCGTGACAGTCATAGCCAGGCTGGTCGTGGACATTGAATCCTTTCATCCTATAGTATCTGATGACGATGTCTTTGAGCGTCTTGTTCCATGCAAGCCCCACGTGGGGAGCGTTGGTTACGTATGGTGGACCGTCTAGAAAGTAGAACTTTGGACGTTTGACGAGTTTTTTCTTTGTCTTCTGATAGGTTCGGTTAGTACTCCACCAGTTGAGGGTCTCCTGCTCTGACTGGTGAGGGTCGTATTCTCTGGAAAGCTTCCCTACGAATCCGGGAGTCAAGATTTGACACCCAAACTAGTTCTCCTCGTGGAATCGAAAATCTCAGACCTCAGAGGCCGCATTCCTATCATTATCTTAAAAACAATCGGGTTCCGGGCTCAGCATCGTCTCTCTTGCCACGTCGACTGTCGGACTGCTGGATGTGCCAAGGTATCTACGAGCCCAAGAATCTTGTCTATTACTAGTCACATGCATCAGTTGCCAAGTTGAATCCTGACCAGGCTTTCGAAGGCTACACTTTTCTGACTCTGAAATGGCACGAAGAAGAACTGTACAAGTTGGCTGACAAGGATCGCAAACAGTTTCTAGAAGACATGTCACTAGTTGCAAACGCATTATCCAAGGCGTTCAATCCTGACAAGATGAACTACGAGTTGCTGGGGAACGCCATGCCACATCTTCACTGGCACTTGATTCCGAGGTATACTTCGGACCCGATGTGGGGACGCCCCATCTGGGCTGGCAATCGGCGTCGGAAGAGGCTGAACGAGGAAGGGTACCAACTACTAAAGCGGAAGATAGAAGCGTGTCTTTCAACCCATCGGCCACATCGGCCAGTTACGGTAACTTGAAACAATCGCCACCCTTCAGACACACTCTCACGAACACCAACAGGACTAAGAAAGGGTAACATGTCCACCCCCGTTTATCTAGACCTAGTTGCGATGGTGGCCCCAGCCCTTTCCTTAGGACTACTTATCCGACAGAAACCTTCGTTCGTCGGGATTGCGCGACGCAACCTAATTCGGCTCAATATCTATTTCTTCATGATTCTGGCGGCCGATATCGATAGAATCCTAACGCAAAGCACTCTCGCAACCTACGTAATGCTCGTCGGTTTCTTCTTAGTCGCCATGAACTTTGGCCACGCCGCAGCCGTTGTTCAGTTCTGCCCTGAAGCCAGAACATGGGGAGAATCAATGAAGATCATTCTCAAGAGAACCATGTTGTTCCCCCTGTTTCTTCTAATCCTTGGCGCATGGCTCGCGATCACACTTGCCTTTGAACCGGTCACATCTTCCCTTACGTCATACGGGAACGAGGCCTATGTCCTGCCCTCCTTTCCCTCATGGTACATTGCGCTCACTGTCATTCTTGCAATTCCTATCATCTTGTATCCTTCCCTGCTGCTTCTTTCATCTCTGCGTCGTACTCAGAGCTCGTATACGAGAAATTCCCTTCTCCTGATGCTGTCCAGCTGGCTGTGTTTCCCCACGGTAGGCCTAGTAATTTTCTTCCTCTTATCACCGATAATTCCTTTCTCCTACGAGATGGGACTGATTATCAGTTCCGCACTCTATTGTCTGCTAGCCTTTTCCATCCGGACTCTTCCCGGAACAACCAGGTTCCTGAAGAGCAGCCTCTTTCCTCAGAGTCTCATAAAATTCGGGAAACGATATCTAGTGCTTCACGATACTGGTGCGCGAACGATATCATTCCTTTCCTCTGCCTTTCGAAGCACTATTGATGCTGGTGCTCGGGTTGTCCTGAAGTCTCCGGCCTCTTGGCTTGTTGAGGGGCTGTCACATAACGATTCGCGATTCAACGAGTGGGCAGAGAATGGAAAGTTCGTAACGTCTTCGGCCGGCTCTGATGACAAGAAATCTGGGAGTGAAGGTCTCTCGGACAAATTTGGCTTGAGCCAGACGGCGACCGTGTTCGTAAGAGAGCTGGGGCGGCAGGAGCTTCAAGGATCGATGGGGTCGATTGCAAAAGAATCAAAGAATCCTAATGAGCCGGAAGCGGAAATGTTTCTGCTGGAATCCAGTCAAGCACCTAGACCCCAAGTTGCTGAGTTCCTGCAAAGGAACCAAGACGTTGAACTTGTCAACCTCTCAGAAGCGTCCGACCCATTCTCAACTCTCGCAAACCTTGACCACCAGAAAACGGAAGGTTCTAAGATTCTCCTGGAATATTCG
>VBBV01000203.1 GCA_005883695.1 Candidatus Bathyarchaeota archaeon
TAGGTCGAAGTAGAACACCTTTTCGAAGTCCCTGAACCTAGGATAACTCACCACAGAGCCAATGAAGTCTTCCCAGATCTTGTTGCCCACATCCAAGTATTGGTTTTTTGTCCGACTATCTTGCCATGGAATCTGGAGAAACTCTTCCATGAGAGCTTGGTTTCGCGTGTCATAATTGTCCGCAAGATCGTCAAGCAACACATCAAAGATCATCATCTTCGTCTTGTCCTCGCCTAATGCCTTTCGACATTCGAAACCAACGCAAGGTAGGCAAACCCAAGAATAGACACTGTGGATCCATTGGAAGTATTCTGCGTTTCTACGGCCGACAGATTTGTACAGCTCAATGACCTTTTCCAGCTCCAATCGCTTTGGAAGAATCTGGGTGATAGGTCCTTGCAGAATTGGCCGAACGTTTCTTCTTTCAAGAACTTGATCGGCCATTGACAACCTGTTTTATCCCTACTTTGCTTCTGTTTAGTTTCAGCTATGTCCCCAGCATATAATCGTCACCTACCTTTCATGTGAAAAAACCTCTACGACCGTTTATATTCGTGGAGTCTACCTTTTGGTAGAAATTTCCAGCGTCACGGCGGGCGACCGTCCCATTACTCAACGAGGGCGAACTGGAAATGACCAATCAGGCGAAGTGGTCTTTGCTAGCCCAGAAGAGGAAGTTCTTTCTCAAACCTAGGAGGAGAAATAACGCACCCACAGTCTCCAACACACCCCCCACAGGAAGCAAGCCCAAAGGCACCAACGATTCGATGAGAAACGCTACGACTCCAACGCCGAAGAAGATCGCACTGAGGGAGATGTAGACCCATGCCCTTGCAGCTACGTTGCTCTTGAAGAGAAAAACAGTTCTAAGACTATAGTAGATGAGGCCCGTCGTCAATGCCGCACCAATAATTGAGACGACGAGAATTGTAGGGTCCAAGGATCAAGCTCAATTCTAATCGACGACTTTTACTTAGGTACCCTGTTACTCCCAACTTCATCTCTCTGGGTCTGAAACTCGAAGCCCATGGCGCGAGGGTCAAACTGTTAAACTGGAACTGAGACGATAAGCAACACCATCATTTCCGGGAAAACCAGTTGACAGCTTCCGCTGATTTCAGTTTCTTATTTGACCTCGGGCTGGCCGTGTTCGCTGCTCTGGGTTTCAGCTATCTCTTCTCGAAAATCAAGCAACCCGTTGTCGTCGGCCAGCTAATCGCCGGGATAATTATTGGACCCTTTGGTCTTGGGCTGATCCAGAACCTCAACACGATTGATCTTTTGGCTTCTCTCGGAATCATACTGCTGCTGTTCACAGTCGGGCTCGAGCTAGATCCGCTAGAGATCAGAAAGATTGGACCGGACAGTTTCATACTTGCAATCGTTGAACTGACAGTCACGTTCGTCCTTGTGACACTCGTTGGGTTAGCCGTAGGCCTCACGCAGATCGAAGCAGTTTTTGCCGCAGCGGTGGTCGCCACTACCAGTACAGCGATTATGAGCAAGATTTTGCTCGAAACAAAGAGCCTGCGAGCGAAAGAATCTCACACAGTAGTGACAGCGTCAATAATCGAGGATTTTGCAACAGTGTCGCATTGAAGGGAGCATTGCTTGTGGGAATCATCTTTTTCTTCGGCTGGAGAATCGCGCCCTGGCTCATAGAAAGAATCAGCAAAGCAGATCAAGAATACAAGGAAACCGCGTTCCTGCTCGCTCTCTCCTTCGGCTTCGCCTTCGCACTCCTCTCTTCCTACCTAGGGTTTTCGCCCGCGGTTGGCGCCTTCCTCATGGGACTGATGATCAGAGGCCCCCAGGCTCAGTTCGTAAAGGAGAAAGTGAGTCCGATCAAGGACTTGTTCATCGTCCTCTTCTTTGTCTCTATGGGAACACTCATCAACATCGGAGCCCTCCTCACAGTCACACTACCAATCATCGCAGTCCTAACCATGGCCATTTTCGGCAAGTTCCTAGGCTGCTGGGCCGGCGCACGACTATCGGGAGCAAAAGACGAAGCGACCATGGTCGGACTCTCGATGCTACCCCGGGGAGAATTCTCCTTCATCGTCGCCCAAGAAGGCACTGGTCTAGGCGTAGCAGCGCAGATCCTCTACCCCGTAGCGGGGCTCGCGACCCTGATCAGCTCTATTCTATCTTCTATCGGCTTACGCGTATTCAAACCCAAAACGACCCCGCGGTCCCCGAAAGTCAAGATTTCTCAACGCCTGCGCCAACTGGGCCGATCGAGAAATACCAGTAGGGAAAAGAGTTGAAAATCCCTCCAGGTACTGGACTACTACTCGTGGGATCGGGACTCTACTGGGTCCTAGCAGGACCACTCATAGGCTGGTTCAGCGTACTGAATTCCGGACAGGTACATCTATCACAAATCGGAATCAATCTGATCCTCGTGACAGGCATTGCCTGTCTGATCGTAGGATTCTGGAAGATTCCGACAGATTTCGAAGAGCTCTCCAAACTATTCGTCAGAAATGACGGATGGATCTTCACGATCCCAATCGCTCTCGTCGTTGCCGACATCTACCTCACCCTGATTGGGTTGTCCCGAGGAAACTGGGAACAGAACCCGTTCGTCTCATCTGCAGTCCAGATCGGATCTTGGGCAATCGTTCCCTTCGTAGTATCGTACATGGCGCTATCAGAAGGGTTGGCACTGGCGATGCTTAGCGTTGGAAAATGGTTGTTCGGCGTCGCGCGACCCTCAAAATACATGCCTTTCGCATTGATATGCGGAGCAGCATCTTTTGGACCAATCAGCAATGCAGAACTGTTGGCGTTTCCTGGAGCAGACGCGACCAACTATTTTATCGGTATGACCATCGGGATGATAGCATTGTCCGTGGGGATCTACTTGCACTTCAGAAGGACGAGGGTGTGAGATTGACTATGTCTTTGTCTTAGGTCTGCGGCGTAAGACGTAGACTATCCCGGCGACGACTGCGACAGTGGCGGCGATACCTCCTCCTATGAGGGCTGCGCTTGGGAGGCCTCCGACGCCTGAAGCCGGGCCTACGGTCAGGGAGAGCGTTGTGGAATGCACCAATGAACCGCTTGTCCCGGTAATCGTCACGGTATAGGTTCCCTGAGAAATCGTCGTGGAATATGCTCCGGAAGAAGCTGTT
>VBBV01000101.1 GCA_005883695.1 Candidatus Bathyarchaeota archaeon
CGGCTGTAGAAAGCGTTGATCTCGTCTTCAATCTTCACAAGCCAATCGTCCGCCTGTTCAAACACGGCAGGCGTGCGGGACACCAGCTGAGCAGTCTCAGACGGCAGTAGCCTCTCGGCCCTGAGAACGTCAAGTATTCCCTTGAGAACTTCGTCTAGGGAGGTTGTTGTGGACTGGAATCTGATCGGGAACGCCAAGGGGGGAGGCACATAGTCTGTAGGCTTCTCAGGTGTAGGCCGCGGTGGTTCCTCCATCTTCAGGACGAGTTCCGATTTCATCCGCAGAAGGACTGCAGAGGATAGTAGTGCTGTTCCTGAGACTGAGAAGTCTATGAATCCTCGACCTTTCATCTCCTTCATCAGACCCGTCAGAAGCTGGGACAGGTTCACATCCCATGGCTTGACACGATGCAAGTGGAGCAAGTCAAAGAGTACAGTGTACGGGCTTTTGAGCCAGTAGGTATCCTGTTCCGTCGTCAATCTCCAACTCCGCTCTTGTTCGGTAGGGAGATCACCTGGCTCTGTCCCTGGTCAATGTAGACTCCGAAGACTCTGTCCGCACGAGAGATCGTAGTGTCTTTCAGAGAGATCACGACGAACTGGGAATCCGTGCTCTTGGACTTGACTAATGTTGCCAGCCTCTTCGCGTTCAGAACATCTAGGTGGGCATCAATCTCGTCCATGATGTAGAAAGGCATCGGATGGATCTGTTGCAGAGCAAGTAGATAGCAGACTGTCGAGACCGATTTTTCTCCGCCACTCGCGGCTCCAATCGTGAGTTCGGTCTTTCCGGGGAATTGAAGGAATACATCTAGCCCTCCCTCGAATGGATTGTCGGGACTATCTAGCGCCATCCTTCCATTCCCGCCGTTCGTGATGTCGGAAAAGATTTGGTGGAAAGTATCATTCACCTTAGTGAAGGCGCCCATGAAAGTGTCGAGTTTCCTTTTCTCCAGTTCATTCATGAAATCTAGAATTGCCAGCTTCTCCCTTTCAAGATCCCCTATTCGAACTGAGAGGTGCTTGTATCCGTCCTTGATCTCTTCATAATGCTGGACCGCCAGCTGATTAACCAAGCCGATCTCAGCCAGCTCCTTCTCCAGACCCGACTTGATTTTCGTAGCATCCTCGATAGCTTCTGGCGTGGATTCCAGAGGCTTCTCAAAGCCGAGATTTCGCAACTGTGCAGTCAGCATTGTCAGCTGCGTCTCTAGCTCTCTGAGGCCTGCCTTCAACTCCGAGACGTTGGAGTTGAGCGGGTCCATTCTATCGATTAGTTGCGAAAGGGACTTTTCTATCTCAGAGAATCTATCTTCATACTTTCTCCTCTCCTGACCCACTGATGCAAGGGCGTCTACTAGTCGAGCTTTTTCTTCGGTAAGCTTACTCATTTCTTGTCGCAGCTCTTCGGATTTCTTGTTCGCCACCTCGACCCTTGATTCCTCTCGTCTGATTTCAGTCTCAAGAGCTCTCAGTTGAATCCGTACCTGGTCGTAGCCAGGTTTCAGAGTGTCAAGTGTGGACTGGGTAGAGGCAACCTTGCTGTCCAGCGCCAGCTTCTCGCGCAGCAGGGCCTCTGCTTCCGCGACCGCCTGATCTCGTTCGCGTTCCATCGCCATGATTGCTGTCCGTCTCTGTTCGATCTTCAGCTTGGCCAGCTCTTCCTCGCGCATCGAGAGGCGTCGTTTTATCTCGCCTTGCTTCTGGGCTATTTCCTCTAGTAGTTCCTGTTCACGCTGCATCGAGTTCTGGAGACTATCGATCCTCTTCTTCGTCTGTTGCAGCGACAAACGGGTCCTTTCGAGGCTCCTCTGAGCCATCTCGACATCGCGCGTGAGTGCTTCCCGCGTCTTGCTAGTGGAAACCCTGTCCTCTCTAAGTTCGACAATCTCGGATTCTAACCGGTCGAGTTCGGATCGAGATCGCTGAACAATAGATTCTAGCGACTTGACCGTTCGCTCAAGACCCTCAAGGACGTTCGACCTCGGGATAAGGGTGGAAGCATCGAAGGGGGCTCGATAGTAGCCACTTTCGAGACCTCCGCCCGGCTCGTAAAGGTCGCCGCTTGTCACGACGCATCTCAGGCCCTTTGCGGCGCTCAGGAAGGCCGCTCGCTGGTTCGTCGCGAGCATTGTATCGCCAAAGACGAATTCGACTGCCGAGGCTAATCCTTTCTCGGACTTGATGACGCTCGAGAGCAGACCCACTATTCCT
Source organism: Candidatus Bathyarchaeota archaeon (assembly GCA_005883695.1). The sequence goes on from VBBV01000101.1 coordinate 2,214, forward strand.
GGAGTCTGTTCATAGTCATCGTTTCCTGGAGGAACTTCTAGGTCATCGAGTGGAATTATCTTGGCTCGACCCAGTTTGGTACGCTTTAGACTCTCGACGCATTTGATGGCGACTCCTAGGTCCTTCACCACGAGGGCTCTCATCCAGCCCGCGCTCGCTGCTTCGATCGCTTTGCTGTACTCATCACTGTACTTGATCAGCTCCTGTAGTCGTCCGAGGACTCCTTTGAGCGCTCCTTCTTCCGCCATCTCCTCAAGCTTCTGGAGCGCCTTCTCTTCTGCCTGAAGAGTGTCAGCAATATTTCGCTGGGTATTGAACTCGGTGACTGTCACCCGTGCCCTCTTTGCAACATCGAGGGCTTCGTCAATTTCTTTGTGCCGCTGATCCTTGAGTTCCGTGTACTCTTTCGCCTTCTCTTCAATATCCTGCAGTCTCTTCTCTTCCTCCTTCCCGAGCTTCTCCATCTCTCGAATTCTTTTCTTCAATTCCTCGGCTAAGTTGGAGAATTCTTGATGGCGAGCCTCAAGCGTCTGCAGATGACTCGCAGTTAGGTCTAGCTTGGCGGAGCTGCCTTTGCTTGTTGCGATGAACGTTGACAGTTCCTTTTCTAGTGCAGCGATTTCGGCATCGAGTGACTCCTGTTTCTTTGCGTCGGCTGTTAGGCCATCTCGGGCGTTTTGCAGAGCAGTGTTGAGCTTCTCGGCTTTCGCGTTGGCTTCGCCAAATCTTGCCTCTATGTTGGCCTTCTGAGCAGTCAGGTTTCTTATGGCAGTCGGGAGTTCTTTGAAATTGTTCTGGATTTGTTCTCCCTGGTTTTGAAGCGATTCGATCTGCTTCGTTCGGGTATTGAGAATGTTCTTGGCTGCTTCGGCTTCTGCTTTTGCTCTAACCACTCCATTACTGGCCTCTGCGATCTTCCTCTCAACGTCGAAGAGTTCTTGATTGCCTTGGGTGACGGTGAGCTCTTCAAAGTGGCGTCTTTCCGCCTCAACCTTGGATCTTTGGCTGGTAAGTTCGTCCCTCTGATGCCTTAGGGTTTCGAGGCTCTTCTGCTCAACTTCAAGCTCTAGGGAGGCACTGGTGCGCTTGTTTTCGAGAGCGACTATTTGTGAGGAGTAGATTCGCGCCTGCTGGTTGCCAATCTCTTTCTCAAGAAGCTTGGAACGAAGAATGTCATTTCGTTCTCGTTCGAGCCGTTCTATTCTGTTTCTTACGTCTTCGACCTTGCCTGCTGCCACCCTCAAGTTAAGATCGGCTTCGGAGAGCTGGACCTTTGCTTCGGTCTTCTTGGTTTCGAAGACCCCCAGTCCAATAAGATCTTCCAAGATCCGTCTCCGTTCTTCTGTGCTAATCTCCGCGAGACGGGTGATTGAGTGTTGAGCGATGAGGTTGAAGCCGGTTACTTGGATGTCACCGGAGCTGAGAATGTCCTGTACTTGTTTTCTTGAGAGCCGCCTGCCGTTCATTCGATAGATTCCCTCGCCGCCCTTGGAGAACTCCCGTGACACGGTGACGAGGTCTGAGTCTACTGGGATCTTTCGGTCTGAGTTGTCGAACTGGACGGCTACGTATGCTGCTCTGGCGTCTCCCGTGCCGGACTTGTGGACTAGGTCTGAGAGGCTTCCGCCTCTGAGTTCGCGGGGGCTGAGTTCGCCGAGTGAGAATTTTAGCGCGTCTAGGATGTTGGATTTTCCCGAGCCGTTGGGGCCGGTGAAGACAGTGAAGCCTCGGTCGAGGTTGACTGAGACCTTCTTGTTGAAGGTCTTGAAGCCTCGGATGTCAATTCTCTTGATATAGACCAAGGCCCAGGCCCTGAAATCGTCCAGAGTCTAATTACATAAGTCCGTCCATCGTGCTCGAAACCCGCAGAACGACCTTAACCCGGATTCGAATCCAACCCAACACTCTTTGTTCCGATAGAGAATTCTTTGGAGAGGAATCTCGTCAGTCCTTCCATCGAATCATCCCAGATAACTAGGACGCTTTTGTCCGGAAGCGGTCTGATCGAAGTGCGTGGATGATCCTTTAGGGTCCAATCCCGAATGTTAGCGAAACTGGCGGCATCCGGACTCAAGAACCTAGCATAGTTGCTTTCGGGAAGGATCTCACGGACCGTCGCTACATGTCCCCTGAGTCCGAATACGAGGGAACCCACATCTTCTGGGGCCAATTCACCTTCATAGAACGGGAAAGCGTTCCAAATTTGCGCTCCCAGAGCGAGAAACTCGTCGATTAGGTTCTTCGACTCATCGACCCTTTGGTCACGAAGTAGATTACTGTCGAAATCTAAGCGGACGAAGTGCGCGTCCCAGATGCCGTGATAGACAGTCGCATCAACTTTGATGTGCCTTCCCTTAGGCTCCCATATCATCCAGTCTAGCGGCCCTCGGACTTCTTCGAGTCTCAAACCTAACTCAACAAGTTTTTCCCTGATTGTGGTCCGTTCAATCCTTCCAGGGCTCAGAAATTCCAACTCAAGGGATTGACCCAACCGGACTCTCCTGGCGGATTTCTGGTCAGAATAAGTGTGTTGTTGAAGACAATGAGTTCATCGGCCGAATCTTCGATGGCGCCGCTGATAAAGCCGTATAGCTCGGAGAAAATCGATTTTCCGGAATTCAGGCCAGTAAACGTCTTCGAACACTAACTCGCTGTAGGCTGACTGCCAGAGCAGGAAGCCGCTCAGACGCTCTTCGCCCGATGTGCGTATGACGAGATCTGGGTTAGGATTTGGAAGATGAGCAGTATACAGATACTTGTGAAAAGTATCTTCATCAATCTGCTGTGGAGATAGATTGCCCTGATGGACGTCTTCAACTATCTTCTTGGTGGCGTCGACGATCTCGGCCCGTCCCGTGTAAGCGATCGCCAGGTTTAGGAAGTGCTGGTCGTACTGGCTTGTTTCGTCCTCGAGACGTTTGAACACGTCTTGGAGAGTTTCAGGCAACAGGTCAGTTCGGCCTATCGCTTTGACTCGCACCTTCTGGGTATGGAGCCTGCTGTCTTTTCCCAGTTTTCGAGTTTCCTCTTCGACGATCTTGAGGATCGAGTTTACCTCTTCGCTGGGTCTGGAGAAATTCTCAGTTGAGAATGTGTAGAGTGTTAGCGTCTTGATGCCGTATTCGAGGCACCAGTCAAGAACCTCTTCGCCAACCTTTGCGCCAGCCCAGTGCCCGTCGGTCGAGTTGAGGGCTTTCTCAGTTGCCCACCTTCGATTACCGTCTAGAATGA
>VBBV01000102.1 GCA_005883695.1 Candidatus Bathyarchaeota archaeon
GTAAACGTCGAGTCAGGGCATCTTCCGAATCCTCGGCTCTAGTTTAAGAATAACCTGCACCCTCTTTACTGATGACAATAATGGCAGGATGTTCCCACCAATGGCGGGGAAGAGGCCCGATGACTCGTTGTATCAGATGTGGAAAACTCAAATCTGAGTTTAGGAAAGAGCAGCACACTCAAAAGATGATGGCTAGAGAGAACTCCGAATCAGAAGAATAAACCGGTCACTCGACACTATTCATTTTCGGTGCCCGATCTCCTCGGGTCCGTTCGACTTTATCCAAGAGTTTTTATGCCCTGCAGTGGGTCGTCCGCTCAAGGCGCCAATTGGAACCCTCAAGAAAACCGCTGAACCTACTCGTGCGAAAGTTACAGGCCGACGTATCAGTCCGACTCAAGAATGACGCAGAATACAGAGGCAAAATGATCGACTGCGACAGCCACATGAACATCATCCTGGACGGAGCAAGAGAATACCGAGGAGGAGACCCATCCACGAACTTCGGCAGCCTAATTGTTAGAGGAAGCAACGTCCTCTACATTTGCGTAAGCGAGCCTACGCCTTAGACCGACTAGAGTCAGGATTTCTCGCCCGCGAGCTTTGCCGTGGCAGGCGAAATCGCAGGAAGAGAATTTATCAAGTATCGAGAAACGGGTCCACCAATTAGTCCACCTGCTACCACTTGTAAAATGTCAAAGGGGACCTCGTAGAGACCAGCAAGCAGTCCGAATCCTAGTCCTATCCAGTTGGTCAGAAAGTATCCCCCTACCATAACCGTGCCGGCAAGGATCCAGGATAGAGTGCGCCGACTAAAGACGGTCTGGGATTTTGCAGAAGAAGGGACACTTCTGGCGATGTATCCCGCGAGCAATCCTTCTGTTCCCTTAATGACTAGAGTGAAAGGTGCAAAAGGACTCGGTATCGAGGCATCCGATAGTCCGGATCCTACGCCTCCGGCGAAGGCGCCGATCCCTGGTCCAAACGTCCAGGCGACTGTAAAGATCATGACGTCTCCAAGATCGAACTCTTGACCATTGAACGCCGAAATCGGTACAGCGGCAAATTTTGTAACGATTAACACTAGGACAGTCGATACGGCGAGGAACGCGATTCGTAGTACAATCTTCGACTGTCGGGCGCCGGTACTCGTGCCCGAAGATTGTGAGTTCAATGTCATTTTCTCGCTCGCGAAGATTGCGCAACTAGTTGTTCTGAGGTCACTTCCTGCGGTTCCGAGGCTATGCAAGCTCGAACGAATCCGAAGTAAGGTGGAGACGGGCGTCCAGGTCTGGACTTGAATTCCGCATGGAACTGTGTTGCAAAGTGGAATTTGTTAGATGGAACTTCAAGGATCTCCATCCTTCGATTAGCATCGCTTTTCCCTGAGAACTTCAACCCGTTAGATATGAGTTCCGGAATGTACTTCGGATTTACCTCGTATCGATGACGGTGTCGCTCCCAAATTTTCCCCTTCTGGTAAAGGGATGAGGCCATTGTTCCTTCGTCCACTATGATCTCATGGGCACCTAACCTCATCGTGCCACCCTTCTCTAACACACCATTTTGTTCTGGCATCAGATCAATAACAGGGTTCTTTGAAGTCGGATTGAGTTCGGAGCTTGCGGCGTCTCTAATCCCTATGTGTCTCGCATACTCGACAACGGCGAGTTGGAACCCGTAGCAAATGCCCAAGAATGGAATGTTGTGGGATCGGGAATATTCGATGGCCAGAATCTTCCCCTCTGCCCCCCTTACGCCGAATCCCCCTGGAACGAGGACTCCATCGAACCGAGAGAGTAGGCGGACCCTTTCTGGCTGTTTCTCGAAGTCGTCTGTTTCGATCCACTCCAAATTGACCTTAGCACCCGCCGCGGCTCCAGCGTCCTTGAGGGCATCATTGACACTCACATAACAGTCGGCAAGTTCAGCATACTTCCCGCAAATTGCTATGTTTACTTGCTTGGCTTGCGTTAGATGCTCTTCAAGCATTTTCTTCCAAGAAGTCCACTGGGGCGTGTTCTCAGGCAACCTAAGACGGTGTGTGATGAATGTGCCGAGCCCTTGTTGGTCTAAGAGGAGAGGGGACTGGTAAATGCTGTCCATGTCTTGGGAAGTGAATACGGCGGACTCTTCCACGTTGCAGAATAAAGCAATCTTACGCCTCGGCTCCTGCTTAAGGGGCGCCTTGCTTCTCGCGACGATGATGTCAGGCTGCACTCCGATTCTGCGGAGCTCTTGGACGCTATGCTGGGTGGGCTTAGTCTTCTGCTCCCCCACCACATCCAACACGGGAACGAGGGTAACGTGGACATTCAGAACATTCTCGCCGCCCTCTTCCAAGCGAAGTTGGCGTGCAGCTTCGAGATACGGCAGGGATTCGATGTCGCCGACAGTACCACCTATTTCCACCAACACTAAGTCAACTCCTTCTTCCTTGGGAATCCTACGGAGTCTATCCTTGATCTCATCGGTTATGTGGGGGATGATCTGGACGCACTTACCGAGAAAGTCGCCCTTGCGCTCTCTCTCGATGACGGAGAAATACACTTGTCCGGTTGTTATGTTGTGACTCCTTGGAACGTTGATGTCTAGGAACCTTTCGTACGTCCCAACGTCCATGTCTGTCTCTCCTCCATCTTCCGTGACGAAGACCTCCCCGTGGGTGTACGGGTTCATTGTTCCTGCGTCGTAATTGAGGTAAGGATCGATTTTGACGGCGGTAACTTTGAGGCCGCGTACCTGAATTATTTTTCCGATAGAAGCGGCGATAACCCCCTTGCCTATTCCGGACATTACGCCGCCCGTGACAAAGACGTACTTAGTCAAAGGGTAACAGTGAGAGCAATCACAGGTTCCTCAAAAGGTTGACGGAAAGCGGCTACCCTTTTTCGCGGGGTTCTATGCGACTAGCTCCGGAGAAATAGTATATCCGCCTGAAAACTGGTTGTAAAAGGCTCAGGGGCCTTTAACCTTTGAAAGGGTCTAGAGTATAAAACGGAACTTCTCTCGCATGCTGAGATGATCTGTGAGGCCGCAGGAAGCCTTCAAGGCAGCGAGCATCAACTCCTTGTTCCTGCCGGTCCGCTGAAGGATCCGTTTCCCTAGCCGGTAATAGAAACTGCTCTCTGTTGTTGTGAACCGGGCAGTTCTTTCGGCTCCGACTTGAACGAACTTGGTTTGCTTCCTTCTCTCCTTCTCGTAGCCTTTCAGCGCTTCGGCGGTGAAATCGTTCAACTCAAAGCATCTCTCGATGGTACTTGCAAGAGCCGCTGCATCCTGCAACGACAAGTTCGCTCCCTGAGCCCAAGAAGGGTCCAGCGCGTGGGCCGCATCACCGAGCAGGGCGGCCCGGTCCGCAGTCCAAGTCTTCACGTCAACTCTTCTAGCGACGGTATCTGCGACATCTCCCCAAGAACCAATGCTGTCGAGCGAGTCAGAAACATCAGGCTCGATGTTGGCAAGTCGCTTCTTGAACGACTCTAATCCTCGGGACTTGAACTCTCTGACAATTCTGCTCGGAACGTAATAGAATATGTAAGTGGACTCTTGTGTAGGAAAGAAACCCGCCATCTCTCCAAGCGAGACATACTGCCTAGCTTCAAGTCCAAGAGAGGCCGCCCGTCTTGCGAGCATGAAGAAAAAATTTTCGCAATATTCTTTGACGCGGACAGGTATTTGGAGTGCCTGCCTGACCTTGGAGTTCCAACCATCGGCTCCGACAATGATTTTAGCCGAAAACCCAATGGGAGAACCGTCTCTCTCCGCCTTTACCAAGACCCGTTCAGACCTGTTCGGCTGTATTTCCCGAAAGAGTGTTGACTCGTAGATCATCCCATTTCTCTTCGAGAACGCGTCGCGGAGAACCAGCTCTAGCTCATCGGGGACAACCGTCAGCAAATAGTTGTGAGGGTGGTCAAGAACAGAGTAGTCAAACGTCGCCAGTGGCTTTCCGCCTATCTCGTGCCAAGCTACGCGAGTAGTTTTGGATCCTATGCTGACGACCTGATCTAAAAGCCCCATGTTTCCTATCGCCGTCAACCCGTTGGGCTGAAGGGTTAACCCCCTCATGGATCTTATCCCTCCGGGTCTTGCTTCTAGAATGCACGCTCTCAGTCCGTTGGATGCAAGGGCGCAGCCTGTGGCTAGGCCACCTATTCCCGCACCAACAATTAGAACGTCGCAGTCCTCCATCAGATCCCACGGGCCTCACTATAGCGTATTCGGACTGAGCAGATAGCTGGGCTGTAGGAGCTAAACGAACCCAACGAATATGACTCGCGGGGCAACTATTTGGAACTGCACTATGAGGTTTTTCGTTTTGCTATGCTCGCTGCGATCCAAACTCCACTAGTGAAGAGCAGAACAGTTCCGGTTAATGCCATGATGAATGCGTAGAGACCATACACTGGCGCGCTGAAGATAGAGATTGAGTTCGCGGAGAAGAGGAGCCCGGCCCATTTTGGCAAGTTACGGCTACGCCAAATTGCAATGCCAAGAAAGACTGAACCGATAGCAAAGAGCCATGCTGACGTGGCCCCGAACAGAAAGGCGACGGGGTTAGAGATCGCGGTGGCGTCGGCGATTACCCTGACCACGCTCTTGTCACCCGCCAAGTAGAGCCGACCAGCAACCGGAGCGGCGAACGCGAAAATCCCGGCGAATGGCAACTGCAAACCGATCCCGGCAAAAGTTAGCATCAATCCATAGATTGATGATCTACTGGTGGACCCTCTCTCCAGGATGGAGTAAAGGCCCCAAACTCCAATTACCAAGAACACCAACGAAACTATTCCAAGCAGATTTCCCAAAGCAATCGTATCAGCAGATCTGGCAAACGCCTCGGGGTCAGTCGATGGATTGATGAAAACACCCGACTGCAGGACTGAGATCACACCAAGAAGACCAGAAATGGGAAGAGAGAGAGTTGTCAGACGAATATGACTGGGGACCCGCTCAGTCATATTTCGATATGTAGCCAAATCGTGGTAATCAGCTTTGGGGGCAAATCTGAATCATGTTCTTCGCCATGACCTCAACCGGTCTCTCCTCTCTGGGTGGTTCTCAGATGGGCGGTTAGTTTTCTGTTAGCTAAGAAAGAGTTCCCGTTTATCGCGAGCCACGTCGGTCGGTTTCCTCACCGCTTAGGCGCAGGAAATGACTTTGGAGGAGCTAGGAATGTACATTGGATCTCCGAACTGGTCGAATACCCCTTGACTCTTTGGACCACTGAAATAATCAGTTTGACCTCGTCCCTTGTTCCGTCTTTTAGACGGTAGACGTTCCACTCTTCCAAAAGGCTAACGCTCACCGCATACTCACGAAATCGTATAGCAAGACCGATGGAGGAAAGCTTTGGGACCCTATGCGCGCTGAACAAGAGGTCTTGCCTTGGCGGCAAGAGTTCCGCGTTCAGGAAGTTTCAAACCAGCCTTCTGCCAGTCATCAAGAAAACGTTTCAGACCAATGTCAGTGAGTGGATGCTTCACCATCTTTTCGAGGACATCTGGCGGCATCGTCGCCACATGAGCTCCTAGCTTTGCAGCATCAACCACGTGAACAGGGTGGCGGATACTTGCCACTAGGACCTGGGTTTCGATCTCGTAGTTTCGGTAAATCTGCAGTGTATCTTCAATCACCTTCATTCCTTCATGTCCCGCGTCGTCCAAGCGGCCTATGAACGGGCTAACGTACGTGGCTCCTGCCTTTGCGGCAAGCAGGGCTTGATTGGGTGAGAAAACGAGGGTGACGTTTGTGTTGATTCCTTCTTTGCTGAGCGTCTTGACTGCCACCAAGCCCGCACTCGTCATCGGGCACTTGACAACCACGTTCGGGCTTAGAGATGCCAAGTTGTGAGCCTCGTGCAACATTCCCTCGGTGTTTTGGCTCACGACCTCAAGGTTTACCGGACCCTGCACGATTTGGAGAATTTCGGATACAAGCTCCAGAAAGTCTCTGTTCTCCTTTGCAATGAGTGTTGGATTGGTGGTGATGCCGTCAAGCACTCCCATGTCCGCGAAGGTTTTGATCGAAGAGACGTTGGCCGTATCAAGGAATATCTTCAAAATTGGGTCACCTAGATTTGATGAGGTGTTTTGCGGCCCGGGCTATTTCCTTTGATGTCAAACCGTACTTAACCATGAGTTCT
>VBBV01000103.1 GCA_005883695.1 Candidatus Bathyarchaeota archaeon
TTGACCCACTCTATCCAGACGAGGAACAGATCTCTCTTCTTGGATGCTTTTGTTAGGAGTGCGTGCAGTTTCTCCCGTGGTTCCCCGCTGACAAGGGTAAGAGTGAATGAATGGTAGACGCATAATGGTGCTATGTCAGAGACTTTGTCGATGAGGTTTGGTATGAGGTCCAGGGCGTTTCCGGTGATGATTCTTTGGGGAGCTTGTTTGACAAGGCGGATTGCAACTTCCAGTTGTTTAGCTCGTTTCTGGTTGTCAGGCCAAACGAGAGCGCGTAGCCATTGAACGTTTTCGGCGTTGTTGGCGTCGATGGGTGAAAGGTCGATGCCTGTGCGAGAGGCGACCTTCGGCAATTCTCTAGGAATCGGAGGACGCGTTTCTCCGCGCAGTGAGCACTCGATCTTTAACGGTGAGTTCGGGTCTCCACACTCTAAGCCTTCTCTGTACCGGTAGTGGTATCGATCCCAGAGCAAGGTCAATCCAGCGCTGGAACCAATCTCAATCATGGTCAGCGGTTGACGTTTAGTTTGGGCCGCTACGAGTTCAAAGGCTGGAACGAGCACAGCGCAGCGTCCGACCTCGTTCGTCTGGACAGAATGAGTCATCATGATCTCGCGGATCTCTTCGGGGTGCTCGAGGACGAAGCTGCGGAAGTACGGGTACACGTAATCATATTGCCGGGATGAGTTGTTGAGGCTGGGGTAGAAGGCTGCGAGCTGGTGGTGTTCGCCATTGAGCAGCAAGAGATGTACGGCGGCAAGGAATAGGTTGGGGAGGGCGGCTTTCTCTTGAGCACTGGCTGCTATTCTGAGGAGTTCGGTGTCCTCTGCAACTCTTAGAGCGAGATTCGTGTAGAGCGGTGATCGATCCGCATAGATCTTGCCTGCAAAGTAGCGGAACCGTTCTGCCATCTTGTCCAGAAGCAAAGGTGAGTTTGTTGACTCGCTCATGGACCAAATGGTTCTGGAAGTTGTATGTGGTAAACTTTCGTACAGTCCACGTTAGGACGTGACCACCTTGTCTCTGTCCGGCCAGATTTCTGGGGTCTATTGCGTCTGGGCTACTCGTCGCAATGCGTCATATGCTGTGTGCCCATCCGGCTCGTTTACAACTATGATGATGTCTCCGTGACCAAGGAAAGCGTCGATTATGTTGACGCCGTTCCGATACAGCAGTTCTGTGATGTAAGACGCTATTCCGGGGGTGTCCCAGGCGTTTGTGGGCAAGTACAATGAGAGCTTTGCCACGTTCGGTTGAACAGTGACAATGTTGAGATGGCTGAGTTTCTTCCGGAGCAGCTCGTAATCCTCTGATGGTAGTATGATCTTGATCGAGTTTGCGAGTGGGAAGATGTGGGGGAATTCCGTCAGCCCTGCGGACATTTCTGAGAGTTCGTTAAGTATCTTGGGAAACTCTGCACGGGGAGCCCTTACAGTTACATCTGCTATTCCGTTTGAAAGAGAGATTCTTGTGTTCTCGAGGGCCCTGACTGGGTCAAGGGACTTCAGTTCGTCTAACGTGTCTGAGAATCTCTTGATTGCTACGACTAGGGTGTTGATAGTGGGTTTTCGGCCTGTTAGTTGCTGGACGTGTGGCTGGATTAGTTCGGCGACTGAGTGGAAGTTTGTGAGTTTCATCTTGAGGCATTGGTAGATGGGGTAGTTCTTCGTGAGGATCTGGCGTACGGCTTCTGGTACTGTCATCTTCTGGGTGAGAGCTGGCATTCTCAATCGCGCCTTCCTACTGTAATACCTGCGGTTCCGAGTTAAAAGGTTTATATACAAAGTAATATCCATTACACAACTGCAATAAGATGATATCTATGCAAAACACAAACTATCCCGCCTACGTCTTCGCAACCGTCAATCACGGCATGACGAAGAACGTGGTCGAGGAGCTAAAGAACAACCCGAACATCGACCTCATCGCACCAGTCACCAGACGCTTCGACTTAGCACTACGACTAAAGCAGAACACCCCAGAACAAATCGTACAACTCGTCAGCCAGATCCGCCAAATACAAGGCATCCAGACTACTCAGACACTCTTCGGTTTCAACGGCATCAACGGCGCTCACTTCCAGAACCAGATGCCACTCGGCATCGGCCTCTTCAACATCAACAGTCCAGTCGAGACAGTCGTCAACCAGCTCAAGACCTTCCCAGGCCTCATCGAGGCATGGACAGTCCCAGGCCAGTTCGACATCGTAGCACTCTGGCAGGCAAGGACCTCTGACGAGATCGTCAAGTCCGCCTTCGAGAAGCTCTCCACTCTACGCGGAATCACTCGCAGCGAGACACTTCTCGCCCCCACACCACTCTTCAAACAGTAAGCGTACTAGTTAGCTCCAAGACCAATCTCCCTTTTTTCTTTCGTCTCGCAGAGGATACTCCGCCAGAGACGCACTGTCCAACAACCATGTTTGAAGCTAAGTCTATTGATTATCCGCCTAGGACCCGCGCGAGCAGTTTGAACATCGCGATGTAGAAATTCCCCTCCAACGGTCTCAGGAACGGCCCGGTATCGAAGTAGGGCCTAAGAACCCAGGCCATCTGTGTACCAACAAACACTTGGACCAGGAGGCTGATGAGAAAGCCCTCTACCCAGCGACTGTTAGAGTGAATGCTCTCCATTCCCGCGAACTGGTACACTAGACCAGCGATTCCTGCGATGGCAAATATTCCAACGTTGAGGAGAACGATGAAGGCGTAAGTCTGGAAACCCTGGCCAGGCGTGGTCAGGATGAAGAAGAGGTTCACCGGGACAAAGGCAAGTAGCACTATGGACATGATGCTGAAACTGGATAGGATCACGGCTGCTGTCTGTCTGAGGCTGATGTCGCCCCCTGAAAAAGCGTCTAGCACGTAATAGGTCGGCAGTGCAACGTAGAGACTGATGAGCAAAAGAAGTGGTATCTTGATGACGCTGTAGAGAATCTGAAGCCCTCCAGGGTAGGCTCCCATAGTCGCCCCGTAAATTGCCGCGAAGAGAATTGTGCAGAGGTTCGCGTTCAGAATAAACCTGTTAAGGTTCTGACCAGTCTTGATGTTCGCGAAGACTTCCTTTCTTCTTCGCAGAAGGTCCTCAGCTACTCTCAAAACCCCGGTGCTAGGCAAGGCATAGAAGACTCGTGCCGAACACGCTTTTAGTCGTTGCCGAAGGCAAAACTTACCTTTCGGAAAGCCTTATTGATCTTGAGCTTCCCCTCATGGAGAGACCTTTTCAGAAGAGGGAAGCAGGCGGACAAACGACCAAGGGACCTCAGGAGAGCGTCCCACCCCGCTGATAGGTTGCCCCGTTTCATCCAGCTACTTGCCAAACCGTTTCATTTGACCGTTCACAATTCTCGAGGCTAGCGACAGGTTGGGCTTTCCCAGCAGGCCAGTCAAGACTTCCTTGTGGTCATCTGATTGTCCAGGAAAGCGATTGATGACTCGCTTCATTTCGAGGAAGAGCTTCTCGTAGTACTCCACTCGGTGTTTCCTCTGATCCACTAGCTGCCAGTCGAGCTGCGTGTACACCGTCTCTCTTCTATCCCCGTTTCCATCGTGGATCACCGCTTCCGCCTCGAACATGAAGTCTCGATTCCTGTTCCGAAGAGCTAGGTAGAGAGCGAATGGGACCCTTGATGGCGGAGAGAAGGCGATGTAGCCGCTCTCATGACGGTCGAATCTCCGGCGAAGATTTGCCCTGTGGCCTCCGCTACAAGATGAGAATGTCTTGTATCCCTTATCGTTCAGCGATGATACAATCTCTCGTATGGCCGGATCAATGCGAGATGCGTTTCTTCCCATCTTCAGATCTTTCCAGTTAGAAACGTCGAGCTCCCCTAACCTCCTGGAATGGGCGCGCCGCAAGAATTCGGTGGACAACATCTAGACTCCGATCAGCCTACTTACCTAGAATGTCAACTCTTCGGACTCGTCTTCGGAGCATCAATGAAAAAGAGCTTAAGGGAGACTCACGGAGCAAGCTGTTTACAATGTCACCGGCAACCTTCACTGTCGAAGTCGTCGTAGAGAACAAGCCCCTAGCTCGGGATCCTGAAGGAGAGACGATCCACCACAATCTGATCCTGAAAGGTGGGTACTCACAGGTGACAAACGTTCGTGCCGGTAAGCTGTTGCGGATGAGTGTTGAAGCCAGCTCCCCGGAGGATGCCAAACAACTTGTTCGGAAACTCTGTGACGATCTCCGGATCTACAATCCTGCAGCGCACACCTGCCAGGTCAGGGTCGTAAGCTAACGAAGGGAGCTATCAAGGTCGTAATTTCCAGCCAGAGTCTCACTTTTCACCAATCTCCTCCCTTGACACGTACCTGTCAAAAAAGGGCTTAATAGGCATCGAAATTCACTACTTTAGGAAACTAGGATAATGGTAAAGGTCGCAGTAGTACAGTTCCCCGGAAGCAACTGCGACCTAGACGCGCTAGAAATTCTCCAAAAAACCATCAAGGTCCCAACAGACCTAGTATGGCACAAGGACCTGAAAAATGATCAACATGACGCCTACATCCTACCCGGGGGCTTCTCCTACGGCGACTACCTCCGCGCCGGCGCAATAGCCGCGACCAGCCCAAGCCTAGAAATCATCAGAGAAGCAACTGAGAGAGGCAAGCCAGTTCTCGGAATATGCAACGGCTTCCAGATTCTAGTCGAGGCCGGAATCCTACCTGGTGCCGTCCTCCGAAACACCGGTCTACGATTCGTATGCAAATGGACCCGCCTCCGAGTAGAATCCACCAGAACACCGTTCACTAACCTGGCGAAAAAGGGACAGATCCTACGCATCCCAATCGCTCACAACGAAGGCCGATACTATCTCGACAGTGACCAGCTCGCTGAACTAGAGAGGAACAAACAGATCGTTCTGCGATACGTCAACGAGACTAATATTCCCACAGAGGATTCTAACCCCAACGGATCCCTCGACAACATGGCTGGAATATGCAACAAAGAAGGAAACGTCATGGGACTAATGCCCCATCCTGAAAGAGCCTCTCTCCCATTTCTCTCGCCCAACAATCAGCCAGATGGACGACTTATCTTCGACTCTATGATCAGATCCGTCGAAAACATAGCGGAGCGATCAGTTTGACTCGGCCAGAAACGACCCCGCGACTATTTCTCGGAATACTGTTAATCTTCCTCGGCCTACTCCCGATAATCCTCGGTACACGATCGTCTGAGCCACTCCCTACCCCCTTCTATCTATTTGAATATCTTCTAATCTTCGGCCTGGTAGTATCGGGTCTAATGGTAATCTTCTGGAGAAGTGCAAGATGACGCAAGAACCACGCTCGATTCGCCGTCTGGTTCTAGGCATATTCTCCATCACCCTAGGCATCGTTTCACTTGCTGCTTTCTTCTCCATCACCTACATCGCCGGCGTCGGTTTTCTCGGCGGCTTCTACGGCTTCATATTGATAGCGCTAGGCGTAGGGTTGATCCTTCCGAAAAAGGAGCGTAAGAACGAGGAGATTCAATAACACATGGCAGAATCATCTGCGGCGAAAAAGA
>VBBV01000003.1 GCA_005883695.1 Candidatus Bathyarchaeota archaeon
AACTGTCAATCCTGCCTAGAATCTTAGATAAGCCGAGAAAATAATCCTCTCGAGCGACTTTCATCAACGCATGCGGGTACGACTTAGTCCAAAAAGACCTGATGGACGCTACAGTCAACGGGTTTCGGAAGTGCTAGAATATTTCTATGTGGTCGTCTGGAAAGCCGAGCTTCACTAGTTCAGCTTTGATTCTTGCGCGATGATCGCCCTGCAACATTATCACGCCATCCTTGGCTGTTCCTCCTGTTGCCAGGCGCTCTTTCAGTTTGTGAGCGACTTCTGCTAGGGAGCGTCCGGTTTTTGGCAGTCCCTGTACGACGGTTACGGGTTTTCCCCATCTGCGGAACTCTACTCTTACGGTGAGGTGGGTTTCGCTCTTGTCGAGTTCTTTCAGTGCGCTGTTGAAGTCGAATCCTTCGCTCAATCCTGTCACTCAGGAGGGTTTCGAGCACGCATTAGTTCTTTTCGGCCACTTCCAAGAACCGGTTCAGATAGTTGGCGAGAAGCTTTCGATACTGATCCACAGTCATATTCTCTTGCAGATTGACCATTAGGTCCCGGAAGTATGGGAACTGGCTTGCGACCCTCGGTGGCATTCTCGAGAGAAATCTCTTGTTCGAATCCGCGGCCTTTCCACCCGTATCTTCTATGCCGTGTCTCGTCATCTGGCCCATTGCACGGGCGTTATGGACCATGATCGAAGCGTTCACCCAATTGTCTCTCTTTGGATCTCCGGATTCGATGGGCTCATCTTTTACCCAGTCTTGCAGGAAGCTATTGATTTGGCCTAGTTCGAGTATCTGGCCTTTCTTGATGACCTTCATCGATATATCGTCGGCGTACAAGTCTTGAATATCGTTCAGTAGATCATGGACAATCTTCTGTTGATACTCATGTGACAAGGATTGTTTTCTGATCTTGTCTATTGCCTCCTCGATTATTTCAGCGTCGTGGGATGGGTGATTATTTTCCATCCTGTATATGTGTGACATTTCGTGAACTATCAAGCCTTCGAGCATTCCTGAACCGACAGAGCCGCCTGATACGACTATTCTGTAGCCTCTGCCCATGGGCATACTGTATCCCATGAATGGAAGCTGCGGATCGACCGCAACCTTCACGTCACTCTTGAGGCCAAAGCCTGATTCCTTCATCATGCTAGATGCGTTCAAGAAGGCCTTCTTGACAACTTCGCTACTAGCGCTATCGCCTGTCGGAGCAGATGTCTTTGCGACATTCATTTTTCTTCTCAATGACACTTTGAGTTCTCCTACAGTCCCAGGAGGTGGTCGATAGACAAGATTCCGCTGCCAAGGAGAGCCAGGGCAAGTGCCGCCAAGAAGAGTGTTATGTCGATCTCCAATCCGCCAGCGTACTTTTTCTTCAACTTGCTAATCGAGAACCATGTTGTCGACAGCATCCATAATGCTGAAAGGACCGCGACAATGGGCGTGAGTAGCCCGAGAATCAGCGCTATTCCACCGAAGAACTCTACAACGCCGCCGAAGGGAACCATAGCGGAGGGCATTCCCATGCTCTTCATCCAGGCGCCTCCTTGCTTTCTTTGAGTGGCAGTTAGCTTAGGGTATCCATGTACGATGAACAACGTTCCGACCGCCAGCCTCAGGATAAGCGAGGCCAGGTCAACGGACACGGACGATCCGAAGAGAGTTTGAATCATACCTCGATCTGGACTATGGTCTTTATTATAAAGTAGGTAGTCATGTACTACCAAGTAAGTTACCGCAAGTATATCAAGTCAAGAGATCTTGACTATTACGACAAAGATGCCGAACCGTAACTCCGAAATCCTGACAGTAGAACATCTCGCCTATCTTCTCGTGACCACCTTTTGCTCTGCGTGATCTGAAACGGGCTCTTTAACTTACAAGACGTCTCGGGGGGACGCTCCCTGAGAACTGCAGTCGGCATAGACGACATTGCTGTCTACATTCCTCGATTGTACTTGGAACTAGCTGACGAGAACCGGCCAGAAAAACCAACCGAGTTCTCCATTGCCAAGAATACGGACCCGTCAAAGTATCTTCATGGTATCGGGATCGCCAAGATGTCTATTCCTGACACTTACCAGGACAGCGCGGTCTTGGCTGCAAACGCAATCTTCGAGCTAATGGAGAGAAACAACATTCGTCCCGCGAGTCTGGCCAGAATTGACATAGCGACCGAGACCGGGGTAGACGAGTCCAAACCTGTCGCCGCCTACGTTCACGGAATGCTGGAACAACGATATGGTAAAGGATCTCTGAAGAGAACCTCAGGTGTCGAGTACAAGTTCGCCTGTGTGAGCACTGCTGACGCTCTAGAAAGTTCACTAGACTGGGCATGGGCAGGCAGGAGCAATGGAAAAAACAGTATCATTTGCGCGACCGACATAGCTAGATATCCGCTGAGCAGCCCTGGAGAGCCAACCCAGGGAGCCGGGGCGGTCGCTCTGCTGGTCAAAGAGAATCCCCGTTTGCTAACGATCGACCCGATTATCGGCACTCACATGGAGGACGAGGATGACTTCTGGAGACCACTGTTCTCGACGACAGCGGTCGTTCACGGGAAACATTCTGAGAGATGCTACCTGAGAGCCATGGAAGGCGCGGTCGACGACTGGGCCGAGCAGGCGATCGTCTCTGGCATCATCAAAGCGGGACCCGGAGAATCTCTAGTCGATCACATAGGGCCCATGTCGTTTCACGTTCCCTACCCGAAAATGGCCGAGAAGGGATTCGCCTATTTGCTGAGACATTTTTGGCGCGGTCTTCCTCGCTGGAAAGAGGTCGTGCGGGAGATCGGCGACGAGCCCAAGACCAACAGTTACAAGAAACGAGAAGAGTTCGAGAAGGCAGAAGCTGACTTCATGAAACGCTTCATGGAGACGCATCTGTTCCAGACTGATTATCTGGACAAGGTGGCTGACGGACTCGTGCACGCCAAGGAAAGCGGCAACAGCTATTCCGCCTCGGAGAAGAGCTGTCTCTCCATGTTGCTTGAGACTAAGGCGATGAGAGGGGTAGACCTTGCGGGAAAGAGAGGAGGGTCCGGAAACTATGGAAGCGGCTGCAAAGCCAAAGCATCGAGCTGGACTGTTGAGGAAGAATGGGCGGCCACTGCAAAAGGGTTTGGTCACGCCGAGAAACTACGTCATCGCCGACCAGTATCTCTCGCCGAGTACGAAATCCTGCACGAGGGAAAACCGTTCCCAGACGGAAGAAAGTTTGTGGCAGAACCCGAGAAAGAGTTCGTTCTTGTAGACGTAACCTCGCAAGGCTATCGACACTACAAGTTCGCCGACTAACGGCCGCTAGAGAAAAAAGAGCCCTTTCAATACCTTATCTAGACTGGCCTTCTCGCCAAGGAATATGAAAGGAAAAGTTGTTGTGATCACTGGAGCGAGTAGCGGAATCGGCGCTGCACTGACTCGACAACTTGCCTCCCAAGGTCATCAGCTCGTTATTGCGGCTAGGCGGGAGAACGAGCTGAAGCAGGTTGCAGCCCAAACCGGATCAAGAGCGATCCCGGTGGTTGCCGACGTTACCCGGAGAAGGGACCTTGAGGACCTACGCGACTTCGCTCTGAAAAAGCACGGTCAGGTAGATGTATGGGTGAACAACGCAGGGCGTGGCATTACCAAGACCGTAATGGAACTGACTGATCAAGAATTCGACAGCATCATAGACGTGGTTTTGAAATCTGTCTTCTATGGAACCCAGACGATTGTTCCGCATTTCCAAGAGCGAGGGGAAGGACATCTGATCAATATTTCCTCATTCCTGGGCAGGGTTCCTCTGGTTTCAAACCGGTCGATTTACAGCGCAGCGAAGAGCGCAGTCAACGTCCTGACAGCGAATCTACGCATGGATCTTAAGGCAAAGTATCCCCGAATCAAAGTCTCACTTGTAATGCCGGGCATCGTGGACACAGATTTCCACCAGGTCGCAGGAACACCGATGACTATGAGGGCCGGTAGCCAAATAGGCCCTCAGAAGGTTCAGTCCGCCAACGAAGTCGCAACCCAAATCGCGTCGCTAATAGGCCATCCGGTAGCCGAACTCTATACCAATCCAACATTATCCGAGTTGGCTCGACAGTACTATGCCGACATTGGGGCTTTCGAAGAGAATCTGGCCAGCGGTCGTCCGGCAACTAACCATCTCTAGGGTCCATGTGCCGAACGGGTTAATCTGTCGATTAGTGGGGATGCGAGAGCGGTTACGAGAACTGCTAAACCTGCTACAGGGTAGAGCTGTGGGCCAACCAGTCCGGCATCAACTCCTGTCTTGGCGAGCACTAGCGAGAACTCTCCACGGGGAATCAGAATCGAACCGACCAGAATTGGACGTCCGATTCTAGCAAGACGTGCTCCAAAGAAGCCCCCAGCAAGTTTGCCGAGGACAGCACAGGTCAAGATAACCACGAGCGGTAGGCCAAGGGAAAGGGCAGTGGATGCATCGATCAGGGTCCCCATCGACAGGAAGAAAAACACTATGAACGCGTCCTTGAGAGGCAGAATCTTCTCTCTGACATACCTTGATTGCTTGACGGGCATAAAGAATCCGACCAGCAGTGCCCCAATCGCGGGCGAGAAACCGAGATAGTCTGAAAGTACCCCGAATAGGAAACCGAAAGACAAAGCGAGGAGAAACGCGACCTCCCCGATCTCGAGCTCGTACTGGCTCACCTTGTTGATCAGCCTCGGGCCGAGATATCTGCCAAACCCGAAGCTTGCGATGAACAAGAAAAATCCCTTTGCCGCGATGAATAATAGCCCTGACGCCTGAAGCTGGCCTCCCCCAGCAAGCTCAGGAGTAAGAAAGAGCAAGAAGACCGCAATTACATCTTCCACAACCATCACCATCATTAGCGCAGTGAAATTTTCATCATGCTCAGGGGAGCGATCGAGAATCAATTTTGCAACTATAGCCGTGCTGCTGAGACCAAGGACAGACCCAAGAAAGAGCGCCGTCCCCAGGTCCCAGCCAGCAGAAAGAGCTGACAGTACACTGGCGGAGAAGGCGACAAGAAACTCCACCGTACTCAGAACGAGGACTCTTGACCCGACCTCCCCAAACTTGCGTGGATCGAGTTCGAGCCCTACAACGAACAAGAGGAGAATTATTCCGAGGGTCGCTAGAAAGTCAATGGCTCTTGTGTCCCGGATCAATCCGAGACCAAAGGGTCCAACGAGCATTCCTGCGACCAGTTGGCCGACAATCATCGGGAGGCCTAATCGGTAGAACAGGAGACTGACGAGGAGAGCTGCGGCCACCGCGATTCCTATATCCAGTAGGAAAGTTGTCTGCAAGAACGGGCCTGGATTAGTCGCACCTGAATGGCTAAAGCACTTTCTCAATCGAAACTTGAGTCTCAGAACCAATGATTGAGATTCTAGCTCTACTCCTCCGAATGGTTAACTAGTTGTTTCATTCCATTTCGTTCGCAGGACCTGTAGTCGAGCACCCAAAATCCTCTGGACCTACAGTACTAGGAGAGAAGGCTTCTTTACTCCAGCCTTTCTGGGTCGTTCAAGGTATCTGGAGCCCATAATGAACCCAACACTCGGAATAGCGAGCCCGGAACCAAGGAGAAAGTACGCGTTCTTAACAGTATTCTCCGGTTGAGGGAAATAGAACCATTTCACACTGTAAGCCCGGAAGCCGGAAAGGGTGACATTCACATTCCCTACGTCCGATGCCACCTTGAAGAGCAATGCACCGTCTGTAGGCCTGAACTGTCCGATAACCTGACCCTGCGAAGGATGCACGTGGTCGAAACTTGACTGTGAAATGATTTTAAAGGATTCGCCCTGTGAAAGAAGGGTCAGAGAGAGCTCTTCCCGAATTCCTGGGACGGGAGCCTGATCGGCACGGTACCATTCGTACAATGATTGATTCCAATAGTCGGCGGCAGTGTAGTTACCTCCTTGTGGCGTAACTAGTCTAACAATCAAAGGGAACCTTGAGTACGCATCACGCATTACAAGATTGGATTCCACTCCGTAGAGCCCGTCTCCTGAATAGATATAACCAGAACATCCATAGAGCTTGCCCGGTTCGAAGATCATGTAGTCGCTATCGCAATNNNCGTTTCCTAAGAGGATGATCCCCAAGACTGCCAGTGCCATGAAGGATATGCGGGCAATCTTTAGACGCTGTGGGGTCTTGAAGAAGGCGGGGCTCACCAGCTTCACAGGCTCCTCTATTCGGGACATCAATGCGAGGCCTGCTCGTCCCAGGTCAGACAAGTCATACTTGCCCTCCGCCGTCTTCTTGAGTAGACCGTCAAGACCTTCGAGATGATAACTTAGGTGAGCACTCTCAATGTCTACCTGCTGAAGAACATCGGTGAAACTCTTCGGGTCTGAAGCTAATATTCTCAGAATTTTTCTCCGGAGAGGATGCTTTAAGGAAGCGAATATGAGAGAGTACGTTTCTTCTTCCGACAAGCTTCTACCCGCCTAGAGAATGGTCTGGATCACAAGATTAGCTTTTTTCTAAAGAAAGCTTTACTCAGGGGAACTTTACATGATTGCCCTTGAGAAGCCCTTCCCAAGAGAATAATAGTACCATTCAGTAGGAGCGGGCCCCTAGGGCCCGTAGTCGAGCCAGGACCAAGACGTGGGCCTTCGGAGCGGTTTCAGCGCGAAGAGAGCCCAAAATCGTGGGTTCGAATCCCACCGGGCCCGCTTTTAACCCTCTGACTAGACCAACCAGAGTAAGTTGCTTCTGGAAACAACCTAAGGTAGAGGCCGCGGCAGTAGCCTATTCTTTCTCTGTATCGAGAACCCGATATGTTTCGCGAATTGTGAGGTATCAGTCGCTCTAAGGGTCAGAGTGTAGCAGGTTTTTCGCCTCTCGTAGAGTCTACCCGTCCGAGGGTCCTTGAGAATTGAACCTGCTGGCTTGCAAACGTATGGGTTTCGCGTCATAATTCCGCACTTGAAGAGAAGATCCCTGACGTAGAGTAAGAGATGCATGTCGGTATTGTAAATTGAAAGTCTATTTCGACTTATCGTCCCCTCGCCATCGAATAAGGCTCTGAGAAAAGATGTTCTGCATTGGTAGCAGTGTTCGATATACGTTTTCAGTCGTTGCCATCCTCCGCTTAGGAACCTATGCAGAATGATACTGGAACCTTGAACTATCCACCTCTTTCTTTTCTCGCTCCACCGAACTTGGTAGGGATTCGGCCTGACCAGAATCTTCGCAAGGCATCTGCTAAACTCTTTGGCGAAATCACGGTCCGTTACGCTGAGCAGCATCTCGTAATTGTATCCATGAACGTTAAGATTCCCGTCGCCAGCGATCACACCAATCACGTAGGCTAATTCTGGAGACGCGTCTGTGGGGAATTTGTTCGTTCTACCCGATGGGTTATGGATTCCTCGGACCCATTCGCTTATCGAACCTTTCGACAACCTTATACGAGTAGATCCGAAGATGTCGGTTTGTATTTGTCGATAACTTATCGAAAGCTTGGCAAGCTCCGAGACACGAGAGCGTAATCCCACCCTGACCTCGAAAGGTAAGTATTTCCGGATGCGAGCTTCGTTTTCGACGGGCAACAAGATACGATCAAGAAGTCTTCCTCTTCTGGAGATGCTCGTAGTATTCGCACCTAAAGTCATACGTATTGTCCTCGGGTCACCTCACAAACCGGCTAGGTTGCAACACCTAGACGCGGGCAAGTGGACCCATATTTTGCAGAACAGGTCAGCGAAAGTGATGTTGCTGCACCATTTCAGTTCAAGGTGAACAAATAGATAGGCACACGAGAAACGGTACCCCAACCGCACCTCACTTTTCGAGCTAGAAATCCTATGCAGAGTGGGTCAAGCAAAAAAGCAAGAGAAGATGATCTAGGAACCCACAGGAATGTTTCTACGCATTAGATGGCGGTAGACCCAAATCGTTAGTTCTGAACCGTTAGCTTGCACCTTACTGGGCTCGCCATTAATTGTGCAACGCAGGACGTGATCTACCTGAGGCAGATTCGTGAAGAGAACATGATGGAGAGTAGTCGCATCAGGGAGCAGTTGACTCACGAGGAATTGGTTAACAGAGTCAACCGGAGGCCGAGGCGACGCAGACCGGAGACGTAGACACCTCTCGGAACCTCCGGCAAACTGACCAGTTGAAAAGAGAGGCCGGAGAGTCGGGGTCGAGTTGATCTTCTAGTATGGCGATGTTGGTGTCCAGGCGACCAGCGTCTCCACTGCCGTTACTCCGTTGATGCTACCTAATTTCTTAACGGAAGTTTCCAGGAGCTCCTCTGGACTATAGCCGTGGAATGCAACGAATACGTCGAACTCTCCAGGAATCACGTGGGCTTCGACAAAGTTCGGGAAGGTCTTGATCTTTTGCAGAACGGTCTTGAAAGTGCCCCTCACCTTCACCAGTGCGAAGGCGATAGGATCCTCCGATTCGTCCTTTTTCGCGTTCGAGATTTTCTGCAGGGAAATCCCTGTCTGGGTAGACGCGATCCCCTTGATTTTTCTGATCTTCTCGACGATGTTGAACGTCTTGTTGGGTTCGTTGGTTCGTAGCTTGATGACAAGATCGAATCTGCCTGTTACGGGTGTGACTGATTCAACGTTTTCGATCTTTCGTAGTTGGCTGATGGCGCGTGTTATTCCTCCCTTGACGTTCGCGAAGACCCAGCTGGTCTGGTCGGATTTCAGCATTTTTTCCGCTGATGCCGTTGGCAGAGGATCCGGCTATTTCCAGTGAGGCGTACCTAGAATGCCAGTTAGAGGTAACGTCAATACGATACAGTCAAGGATCGGCGGGTTTCATGGAAACTTGGAGAAGAATAGAACGTCAATCGATAACTTGAGTCTTTATCCAGTCTTCCAGAACCGCCGCGGTACGATCAAGCCTCTTGAAGTAGATCGCACGTCCCTTGTGGGGGTTGAAAGAGTGGTCCGCTCCCTCCACCGTGTGCAAACTAGCCTTTGGTCCAAGTTGTGAAACCAGATCCTCCACTTGCTCTGGTCGCGCGTTAGGGTCTCGTGTCCCTGAGATAAACAACATGGGTTTCGAGATCTGGGAGAGGTGTTTGACCCCGAGTTCTTCCGGTCATCCCGGCCGGTGGATGGGATAGCTGAGATAGTAGAGCCCATCGAAATCGCTTCTCCCGGGTTTGTCTGCCACAACATGGGATGCGACGGCCGCTCCCATCGACAGTCCTCCTATGACCAACTTCTCTGGTCTCAGGCGCGACATGACTTCGTCGAGGACCTTTCGATAACATCCCACGAGGACGTTCTTCGGGTCCGGGGTTCTAGTCAATCGAAATTTGGCCTCCATGTAAGGAAAGTTGAATTTGACGGTGAAGAAACCTCGGCGCGCCATTTCGACATGGAAAAATGTGATGAGGGGAGAACTCATTGATTTTCTAGCGCCGTGAGCAATAACTATCGTTGTAGAATCCGACAGGTTTTTGCCCGGAGGCGACCCGTAGACCGCACTGATCTGCCGCTTCCCGCTCCATGGAATCCGTTTGGTCTCCAGGTTTATCGATGTGGGCGGGATTTTCAAAGCGAGTCTTGCGCTCGGTATCGTCAGTTAGTATGGTTACTGGGTTGGAGGTGGCTGGGTCGAGGGGATAGCTTAAAAAAGAAACATTTAGTCATTCGGCGGCTACAACCATGAATGAGACGACCCTCTCTTTTAGGACGAACATGCGGAAACTTTGGGCAGACCACGCGATCTGGACCCGCCAATACGCCGTTTCAGCACTCGACAATGCACCCGATATGGTAGCGGCAAAAGAGAGACTCTTGAAGACTCCTGACAACATCGGCAACTCCCTCGTCCCGTACTATGGCGAGGGAACGGGCAGAAAACTCTCAGAACTCTTGAGGAAACACATCCTTCTAGGCGTTGACCTGATCGAGTTCGCAAAAGCCGGAGACCAGAAGAATTTCGAGACGCAAGATAGCAAGTGGACCGTGAACGCTGACGAGATAGCGGGGTTCCTAAGCCAGACGAATCCTCACTGGACCAAGGACGACATGTTTGACCTACTTCACCAGCACCTTACTCTGACAAAGAAACAGGTCGAAGCGCGACTTGACAAGAGATGGAACGATGACGTTGCGGCCTTCGACGATGTCTTCACCGAGATTAACACGGTCGCGGACACGATCTCGCAAGGCATCATGAAACATTTCCCCGACAAGTTCTAGCAGAGACCGGAATTAGCGCTCATCAACCGTTACCGACGGCCGATGAGTAGGACATGCGCTGGAAGTTGGAACTTCCCGAGGCTAGAATAGAAACTCTAACAATAGGAGCAGGTGCTCCGGACTTCGGGAATCTGCTCGGCGTAGACGGGGAACGCTACTCTCTTTCATCCTTCCAAAATAAGAGACTGCTCGTTCTGCTATTCATCTCAAACGGCTGCCCAACAGTAAAGGCCTGTCAGGATCGGATGATCAAGATCCAAAGAGACTACTCAACGAAAAACGTACAGCTGCTAGCTCTGAACTCAAACAACTCGTACCTCTCTCCGGCCGATACCTACGCAGAAATGGTCCTGAGAGTACAGGAGAAAGGTTTCAACTTCCCATATGTCAAGGATGAAGATAGGACAGTTGCCAGAGCGTACGGAGCTGTTTGCACGCCCGATGTGTTTCTGCTGGATGAGGAAAGGAGGCTTCGCTACAAGGGTCGTATAGACGACTCTAGAAACCCCGAAAGAGTAACAGTCAGCGATTTGAGAAACGCAATCGACGATCTTCTCGCAAATAGGCCTGTTCGAGTATCCGAGACAACGCCCTTCGGCTGCAGCATCGTCTGGTAATTCCGCAAGAAGCTTGTCTCGTCCCTTGTTGAAGGCAGGTCATGTCTACAAACGGTTCACTCTTGCCAGCGGGAAGAAGGTAACTCTGCGCGTAATCAGATGGGAAGACCTTGATGGACTTCTCTGGTTCATCAACAGCCTTGTGAAAGAGAAACAGAGAGACTCAAGATCAGGCCTGTACTCGGGATTTGACACGAAGGTCACCCGTGAGGAAGAAGCTAGGTGGCTAGCACAGACCCTAGTGGAAATAGAAGGAGGAGAGGTTATCAACGCAATCGCTGAAATCGATGGAAAAATAATCGCAAATGGTGAGGTAACACGGGGCAGATACAAAGACACACGCCACCACGGACACGTGGGGCTGACTATGATCAGTGGATACAGGGGACAGGGCATTGGACGCAGGATCATCGAGACCCTAGTTCGGGAGAGCCGCAGAACAGGACTGAAGACCCTCGAGGCAGAGTTTCTCGCCGAGAACGAGACAGCCCGACGAGCCTACCAGAAGGGAGGATTCAAACAAGCAGGAATAATCCCCCACAAACTCTTCAGAAATGGAAAATATTTCGATGGCCTAATAATGGCCAGAGAACTATGATGGATTCTGTTCTCAGAGGGAAAGCGGCTTCTTCTTGAGTTACCATTTTACTGGGTCTTGCGGTTTCTCCTGGCTCCTCCAGAGGTAGAGTGTGGCAATGGAACAATAGGGATGCCATTTTTTTGACAATTGTTCGAATTTTTCTCTTGTTGGTAGTTTTCTAAGTCGGTAGATTTTCTGGGCAGCTTTCCTCAGCCCAAGATCGTCGACTGGTAGGACGTCTGTTCGTCCTAGGACGAAGATGAGAAACATTTCCGCGGTCCATCTCCCGATTCCTTTTACTTCGTCTAGTTCCTTCACGACCTCGTCGCTTGGAAGATCGGATAATCGTTTGAGGTCTAGGGCCCCGTTCTCGATTCTCTCGGATAGATCTCGGATGTATCGAATCTTCTGCGGGGATAATCCGCTTGCGCGCAGATGCTTCTCCTCAGTATCGAGGTATTGGCGGGGCCGAGGAATCTTGCCATCGTAGATTTGCTTGAACCGGTTGAGTATCGCACGCGCTGCCGCTCCGGCCAGTTGCTGGAAGATTATCGAGCCGACCAGCGCCTCGTAGTGATCGTCGTCCAACCGAAACTCGTAGGGTCCAAGGCGGCTGATGATCTTTGCGAGGGTAGGGTCGTTTTTCTTTAGGTGTTTCATTCCCTGCATCCATACGCGTTTCTCAGCCAGGTTGGCTTCTACCAATTTTTGAGTCAATCCTGTTCCCCTTCAAGCCTTGAATAGTGAGCTCTGGTTGAAGGAGACTTGTCAATGGTACTCTCGGACAAAGAGATCACATTTGCAATCAAGAGCGGAGAGTTGAGAATCCTCCCTTCGGAATTCAGGTTGAATCCTGCAGGCGTGGACCTTCGTATCGATCGGGACATCCACCTAGAACCAAAACAACAGTTGCTAGTGGCTAGCATATTGTTTGCGAGTCTTGCTCTGGTGGACCCGGGCTTTCGCGGGCAGCTCACTGTCAGTCTCTATAATTCTGGAGACAGTGCTGTCAATCTCGGGAAGGGTGAGAGGTTCATCCAGCTCTCTCTGTTAAGGCTTGGAAAGCCCGCGATCAACAAGTACGCGGGACGCTACCAGAATAGTAGTGGAGTAGTTGCGAGTCGTCGCAGAAAAAAATCACGCACGCTAAAAATGGAAAGCGTTATACATGGTAGCAGTGGCTAAGGTGACGATACAAGAAATGAAGGACACCTCACGCATTCTAGATCTCAAATACAAACTCATGACGATCGAACTGCTCAACCTGGCCAAACAACGGTTCACCTACAGAGAACTCTCGGCCATGGTTCACCTACCTGAAACAGTTCTGAGCCGCTACGTGAAAGGACACGTCTTACCGACAGCACAACGAGCCGAAGAAATCAACAAGACACTCCAAAGATACATGAGCCTAGACAAAGAACTCCTAGAAAGAATTCGTTTTGATGACGGCGGATATTTTGACAATACAGCGATCATCGGCGACACGATGCTGATGGAAAGAGCTGTCCAACATGCGGTGGGCAAGTTTGCTGGGAAGAGAGTTACAAAGATAATGACTGCTGCGGTTGACGGGATACCGCTCGCAACTCTACTAGCACACCGGCTTGGCGTTGGATTACTTGTCGCCAAGAAAGCCAGAGAAGTTGGTGTGAGAGAGTTTATCGAGGAAATCTTCGTGCCTCCCAAGACCGCTGTTGTGTTGAGTCTGTTTGTTCCGAGGGACGCCATCAAGAAAACGGACTGCGTGCTAATCGTGGACGATATTATTGATAGTGGGGAGACACAGCGGGCGATGATGAAGATCATTCAGAAGGCAAAGGCGGAGGTCATAGGAATCTACGCCCTCGTGTCTATTGGAAGTGACTGGAAGGCCCGCATCGAGTCTGCTGGAAACGTCCCCGTGGAGGTGGTGACCCCGGTTATCAAGAAGGAACCTAAGGAGAAAGAGAGAGAGTCAAGAGAGACGAGAGAAGTTCGGGAAATATCCGCCTAAAACCTACTCTTTATCAGTAGAAAAAGTACACAGTTATACGTTGCCGGGATGGGGAAGTTTTTTCCGATATTCCCCTAAGGGAACAAGCAACCCTTCTCCGAGATAATCCCTCTTTATCCCTCTATCTTTCTGCTATCGCAGATCTTTCTTTTTCTGTAACTATTCTTTTCCGCTAACTATTATGCGACCCCCCGGGGTGGCTGTTTTTCCCGCGCCCCGCCCTTCGTGAAACACAGACCTTCGCCAAGAATCACCTATTATCAGCCCTAATCTCAATTCTGGAAAGCCTCTAGCGACTCTCCCAAAATTCGTTCGGAATTGTCGTCTTCTCTGCCAGGCCAGCCGAACCAGAATTACGCCCCGAACACCCAGAATCACCTGTTATCAGTGCCGGACAGGAAATGGTTTCTG
>VBBV01000004.1:0-1060 GCA_005883695.1 Candidatus Bathyarchaeota archaeon
AGACCATTCACCTATCCCTCTAATATTCATCAGCCATTCCTCGACTTTGTCATAGTTGGCAGTTCTCAAGAACCTCTCATCAACTTCGCTGAATGCCCTGATTACTTCGCCTAAGTATTCCTCTCGACGCTGATGCTTGAGTAAGGCCTTTACATCTTCCTGGGAGGCTTTCCCAAGTTGGCCAGGCTCTGGAAAGGCTCGGTACACGTGACCGTTTACTTCGAGGCTCGTGCCAAAACGCTCAAGCAATGCTTGCTTCGCTTTCCGCGCTGCGCTCAGCTGGTTCCGTTGTGAAAGTACTGCCCAGCAAGCGCACTCGAAGGGAGTGAAGAATTTGACCTGGTGGAGCCCGTAGAGCTTCTGAAGAACCGGTGCAAAGTTAGAATCGTTGATGGCTATGCGGTAGAATTGATCTAGATCATCTGATAGGCTTAGGAAGAAGGAGATTCTATCGATTACAACCTCTGTCAGTCCGCGAGAAAAAGGGTGGTCAGCGAAGAGAGTGTACTTTAGCCCGGGCATTTTGATTGTTCCCGTAGGTTTTAGCTGGAATACAATGGCTCGGCCTCCAACTCGAACTGCCTTGGTCATGGATAGCTCGCTTACAGTTTGGTCTTCTCGCATCGGGGGAAACATTCCTAGAAAGTCGAGCGACTTTGCAAAATCGAAAGGGGGTGTAGGCCTGAGCGAACCCTCCTCGGAGTACAATCCCATACTTGGCCCTTCTTCCAGAATTAATCGCATGATTGCTACTTAGGTAGGCCGGAAGGTCAGTCTGATTGACGCGAAAACAAGAGAGAACCGATTTGGTACAGATCATCGATGAACCAAGAAAAGTGGAAAATGCCTACGACCATCAATACGAGAGTCTTTCGAGAAAGATCGCAAATCTTGTTCTCGCGAAGAGGGGGATTCTCGCGGAAATTGGGGGTGGGAAAGGCCAGCTGACCGTTCCTTTGGCCAAGCTTCTCCCTCGCCTCCGGTTCATCGTTGTGGACACCTTCAGTGGTGCATACTCAGGGACTCTGAGTCAGTTGAACCAGGCTCTATCTGGAGCGGA
>VBBV01000004.1:1095-7241 GCA_005883695.1 Candidatus Bathyarchaeota archaeon
TATGTTGGAATAATATCAAGCGAGTTTCTTCCAGAGATCGATTCCTATGAGCTGTCCATGTTTCTATCAGAATGCTATCGCGTTCTGAGACCCGGTGGCATTACAATCCATTCATTTCTCTCGCCTACACCCAGAAACTCCCGGCAGAAATTGTTGATAGAGGCTGACACCGACCCAATCTGGACGAAAACGCCACCGAAGGAATGGTTCTCTCCCAAGCCAACCCATGTAGTGTCGAAGCTAACGCGGGCAGGATTTCGAGACATCCACGTCGAGCGCATGAAGAGCAATCTCATCATTAGGGCAGAAGCGGTGAAGGCCTTTCTTCACAGCTGGGATGTCAGGAGTGCATTCTGGAAAGCACACGAGGCTGAGCTGGCTCGCGAGGGTCTGGAGCTCCCTGATTGGGTGGTTGTCTCAGGCCGCAAGCTCCAGAGAACTGGGCATACGGCTAGATGAACCTCGCCGATGGGGAAGAAAGAAGGGGGGTAAACAGCGAGACGCGAGGAAGATGTTCGACCTGTCTACGCGGTCTCGTTTTTCTCTGTCTCTTGTGTTCGGTCCATGGTCCCGCCGCATCCGCAACCAGGCCCGCAACAACCACCGCCGCAACCGCAGCCGCAACAACTCAAGTCACACTTCACCTCGGTTAGTCAGTTACTTTTCTAAAGTATTTAAACAGGCAAGTACCCAAACAGTAACCGAGTTACACGATGGTTAGGACGAAAGAAGGAGAACCCTGTTGCATCTGCCCCTGCCCATGCGAAGGAATAATCGAAATCATCGGCAAGAAATGGGCCCTCTGCGTCCTCGCCCTGTTAGGAAACGACGGAACCCTTCGCTTCAACAAGCTAGCCGAAAAACTCCCCGGAATAAGCGCCAAAACATTGACAGAAGTTCTGAAAGACCTTCAACGAACCGGACTGGTTAAGCGTCAAGCCTTCGCCGAGATCCCACCCAGAGTAGAATATCATCTAACCAAAGAAGGGAATGAGTTGACAATGCTAGTGGCGCCGTTGATGGTTTGGGCCGACAAAATGACCAGGCTAGTACAACTTGGCGCTTAGCACACGATAATCCTATTACTGTTTTCTCGGTCCTCTAAGCCATCTGCCGATCCCCAGTTCAGCGGCCGGTCGGGACTCAGCGGTCAACGTCACTTCTCCATCGTCCGATAGCCGCAGGCGACGCCATCGAGAATCGAGAGGTTTGCCTCGAGTCGCTCTCCACCTGACATAATGCTCGATCATCCCATTCTCTTCCCGACTCCTAAAGTCAATAATCCCGTCGCAGATAGACTCAAACTGTCTGTAAAAGTTCTCAGAATACGCCCCAGTTACACTAGAGTGCAACATCGCCCAGCCAAAAATTCTCGCCCAAGGAATCGCACTAGTCCGCCAGTGGTCGATGAAAGTCTTCTCGTCGTTGTATGATACTAGTACGGAAGTATCGTCGTCGATGTGCAATCGGTTTTTCTCGATTTCTGGAATCTCTTCTTTCACAAAATCCGTATTATCTTTAGTCCAGTCGTTCAGGTTAAGGGACTTCTCCATAGATCGGACTATTCCGCTCTTCTCTACCTCTTTAGACTGTTTGAGCAAGGTCGTAAGAGAATAGCTGTCCACGATTCTTAGTGTATTCTCATCCTCCAGTTTTTTGACGTCAAGTCCAAGGTTTGCGAAGGCCTCCCTGATCTCGTCTGGAATATGCGTGAAAGTGTGGTAGTCAGTCTTGATGCCGCGTTTTAGTGAGTGCGTAGCAATTGTGAGCGACGCTTCATACCATAGTGAATGAGGGTCAAATTCGACTAGGTAGTTCTTTCCATAACTAAACCCTCTTGGAACCATTTCACTTAGGATCGGAAGGGTCAGGGTATCGGGCAAGCATATTTCCAGTAACCCGTCAGGAGAAAGTATCCTATTAATCTACAGTCAAGTAGCGAGATCCGTTAGGCGATCTCTAGATTCGACCGTTTTTTTGATTCGTTCATCGAGAAGAAATGATTCCTTCCTAAGGTTGGCGACCTCTCTTGAAACCTTGTCAGCGTATTTCCTATCTTCAAGAGTTTTCAAGTTGATCAGGACGTTGCTCGCGGCTCCCTCAACAGCTGCACGCGCCGCAGAGACAGCAGTAACGACATCTGACAACGCATTCGGGGACCCTTTCTCGGCAACCTCGTGAGCCAGTCGCAGAACTTTGACTGCATGGTCGAGGGTTGAGAGTGGTATCTGAGATGCTTTGATAGTTGCTTCTTCTATTGCCTTCTTTCGAGCCTCGGGCTGGTCCTTCGAGAACTTGAACGCTTTCATCACCATGTCGAAGGACTCAGTATCTTCCACGACAAGGCGTAGAAGTTTCTGGCGAAGAGCCTCTCCCTCCTTCACTACTTCGCCGAGTTTTTCTGCACCGGGTGGCGCTTGTTTCTTTCCCAGCGTTATTCGGGCAACCATGCAGAGAAGACCTGCGGCAAGTGCTCCAATATATGCAGAAACGCTCCCCCCTCCAGGAGTCGCGTTCTTGGAAGCGACTTCCTCGCTGAACAAAGCCAGGCTCTGGTCGGTCAGTGTTGGAGGCCTGGGAGCAGATAGTTTCCTCTCCAAGACTTGATCCCGGCTAAAATTCTCTAGGCGCAAATAGAACTCAGCCGAGTCGACAAGGGAATCCATTGGGGCGAGCCCAACGACCTCGCTCCCAACAACTGGGACCCCGTAGCGATCAGCGAAGAGCTTGACCAGTTCGTACGCTTTGAACAATTGGCTCTTGCGATAATTCGTCAGGTTCATGGACACTTGCACTATTCCGCGCTCTTTCAGTTCGAACCCGAGAGCCTTAACGAACGCCAGGCCTCCATCTTTCGCCCGTAATTGATGGGCGATCTTCTTCGCGATATCTAGATCGCTGGTTCCAAGGTTGACATTGTAGGCTATCAATATCTCTCGGGCTCCAACGGCCGTTGCACCTGCAGTGGAATGAATCTTCTCTGGACCAAAGTCCGGTTTCTTCGCCGGGTCTTTGCCGATCTTGTCTTGGAGGCCTTCAAACTCTCCTTCCCGGACGTCAGCGAGGTTCCGTCTTTCAGGAGTCGTGGCCGCTTCCTCGTAGAGGAAAACGGGCACGTGAAATTTCTCGGCGAACTCTTGCCCGAAAGCACGGGCTAGAGAAATGCAATCGTCCATCGTTACACCGGATAATGGGACGAAAGGAACAACATCAACAGCGCCCATCCGTGGGTGCTCGCCCTTGTGATGTCTCAGATCGATCAGCTCGATCGCTCTTTGGCTTGCAGCTAGGGCAGCGTCCTTCACGGGTCCAGGCTCGCCGACGAAACTTATCACGGACCGGTTGTGGTCCGGGTTGGATTCGACATCTAGAAGCGTGATGCCAGGCGTTTTTCTTATCGCATTCGCGATGGATTCGATGACCTCTTTTCTACGACCTTCACTGAAGTTGGGAACACACTCGACTAACTGCAATCTGGATATCTCCGACGCAGCTCTTTGCTATTTGGTCTCTTTAATAGTCAAGCGGGCTAAAGAAGCTCGATCTTATGATCGACTAGCTTCTCAAAATCTCCTTTAAAGTAGAAGTCTCCTCAAAAATTCCTCCCTCAACCGCGTGTCTATACCAGTATCTCTCGTCTTCCCACATCTCGTCAAAAGGAGGTTGGTCTATCGGATACCATCGGAGAATGCCTTCTTCGCCCTCCTTGATGGTCCCGTGGAACTCGTTCGTGAGAAATACGTGGGCTATCCAGTCCGGGTCTTGGCGTTTGTTGTGTTTGAAGAAAACGAGCGTTCCAATTTTTCTTGGCTCTCGGACCTCTAGACCGGTCTCTTCGTAAACTTCTCGCGCGGTGCATTGTTCAGCGGTCCCCTTGGGTTGTAGTTTTCCGCCTGGCGCGTTCCATTTGTCGGCTCCGAAGAGGCCAGGATTTTTCTTCAGCAATAGAACCCTGTTATCATGAACGATGAAGCATAGGGTCGCGTGAATAGTCATCTAGACAAATCAGGGTTTGCGTTTCTGTTTGAGCAGGATGATGGCCTGCGCAAGGTCTCCGCCGGACTGTCGCAGTGCGTTCGTCGCTTCTTCGCTGGACACGCCTGCTTGTGAGGCAACAAGTTTTACGTCCTCATCGGACCCTCCGCCAATTCCCTCCTCTCTCATGATTCCCCCTCCGACCTGGTAGACGGTCTGTCCTTGGACCGTTACTGTGGCCACTTCAGGGTTGTCGATGACAATCCTCTTGCTCGGGGTTTCCATGATTACTTTTGTTACCTCGTCTAGTTGTTGGACTTGCATGCCCATGCGTTGCATCATTCTGTTTGCTTCGCGGGGGTTGATCTTTCCTCGGCGCATCATCGCGAAATCACTCTTCCAGCGGTCCGGTGATTGTTAAGCCTATTCCGAATCAGCGGCTCCGTGCCTAACCTTCACAGCTATCCCGATCTTGAAGCTCTGCATTTCTATTGCGTTGAAGAAGGATCTTCCGACGGCCAGCAGTTGGTCCTTCTTGTCCACGACCAGCACCTCCTCTTCAGGTCGCAACTCAGGGTCCACGCCGATTACGTGTTTGGCGAACACGTTTCCACCCTTTCTGATGAACGCCTCTACTCCCGGGATAACCTTCACTCTTAGCTTCGGAGCCTTGAACACCCGCTTTAGTGCAAGGCCTCCATTAACGGTTAATGCCAGGAGCCCGTCCTTGGGACGGTAGGTTGCCAGTAATTTCCCGTCATTGTACACATACCGTATTCTGTGCGTGTTAGGGGATCGCACGATTAGTATTGACGGGGGAAAGGCCTTCTCCGCTCCCTTGCCGAACTGGTACGCGGCTACGGCTCTGATCCTTCGTAGCTCGTGGAGCTGGGGTTTGACAGGCAGGAGGGGCATTCTTGTTCCGATAGCTAATTAAGCGGGATCGAAGCCTATTTCTATTGTTTCTCGCTGCGAGGTCTTGTAACAGCCATTGTACTGTGAGGTTTGCGGGAGCGAGATAGTCGGTAAGCCCGGCAGGTCTCTAGTGGAAGGCGCGACCCTGATCGTTTGCCAGCAATGTTCGAGCTTGGGGAAGGAGCTTCCGGGTTTTCCCGAGAGAAGGCAAAGAAGACCCCTGCTCGGTTCGGTGACGTCGCATACTAGAACTCCGATCGAGAGCCTGCCGAAAGCGGTAGAAGAGTCGGATCTAGTCGAGGATTATCCTGAGATCGTGAAGGAAGCTCGTGAGAAGCTCGGCTTGTCACAGACGGATCTCGCATTCAAGGCGAAGGAGAAGGTGACGGTGATCCAGAAGATCGAGCTGGGCAAGATACTGCCGACGATGCGATTGACCAAGGAACTAGAACATATACTACGGGTCAAGTTGCTCGCGCCGAGAGCAGAGCTTGAGGTTTCCACCATTCCGGTCAGGCAAGTCGGGCGTAGAGAGCTAACCCTCGGCGATATAGCGCTAGTAAGGCATAGGGATCCGGAAAACAAGTAAAACCTAACTCCGCGCAAGCCTGACTCTAGAAGCTAGTTTCCACAAGCTCCTTCTTGCAAATCTTACTATTTCTCTGACTATCTTTCTCGCGTAACTTTTCATTTCCTCCTAACTAATTTTTTCTGCTAACTATTATGTGACCCCCCGGGGGGCCGATTTCCCCACGCGCGCCCTTCACGAAATCAGCCGTTTTTCCCGGACCCGACCATATCTGTCCAGTGATCGGTGATTCTCTCGTAAAGCATTATTTACCATGAATAGAATCGCAACTATCATGGCTTCCCTCAGCCAGGCAAAGACGCTTGGCGGAATAGGCGGGATACTTGCCCTGCTGTTTTGGCTTCCCGCCCACGTGGGGATCGTCTTTTTGATAGCTGGACTCGTTTTGATGCTTTTCGCTGTGAAGAATATTGCTGACACGGTCGGAGACCAAACGATCTTCAGCAATATGACATACTCTGTTGTCTTAGCAATCATAGGACCAATTATCGCCACCGTAGTCCTGCTCGCCGCTGCCGCGTCACTCTTCAGCGCTTTCAGCGGTTTCACACCAGGAACAATGACTATCCCTAGCGGATTTTGGGCCGCACTTGGGTTCGTGGTCTTGGCGGGCGTTATACTGTGGGTTTGCATTCTGATCTCGACGGTTTTCGTCAAGAGAAGCTAC
>VBBV01000005.1 GCA_005883695.1 Candidatus Bathyarchaeota archaeon
CTGTCTGAAACGGGGCAGAAGATAGCAATGGTGGGAGATGGTATCAACGACGCGCCCGCCCTAGCCAGGGCGAATGTAGGCATCGGTATGGGCGCAGGCACAGACATCGCGATTGAGGAAGCGGACATTGTGCTGATGACAAATGATCTCGGAAGGATTCCAGCAATCGTGAGGGCAAGCAAACAGGCGTACAGGGTGATCTTGCAGAATTTCTACGGCACTCTGATCGTCGATGGGATAGGATTGGCCTTGGCATTTGACGGTCTTCTGAATCCATTATTCGCGGCCGGCATTCACGTCGTGTCAGAGCTTGTTTTCATCCTTAATTCCGCGAGGCTAATTCGATAGCTAAATGGTCATTTTCAGTCGAAATCATGAACCTCTCATGTGAACCTGCCTAGAAGACTGATCTGATCAATCCGCCGTCGATTGCCAGCATTGTCCCGTTGATGTAGCTCGCCTTCTCACTTGCTAGAAAGGCAACGAGATACCCTACTTCCTCTGTTAGACCGTATCTTCCTGCCGGCACGTCTTGGAGCATCTGTTTCATAGCCTCATCCAGGTTTTTCCCTGTTCGGGATGAAAGGTCCTGGGCAACTTGTCTCTGTCTATCTGTCAATATGTGTCCCTGCATGATGCCGTTCGAGGTTATTCCCTTCGAGCCATACTCTAGTGCGAGAGACTTCGATAGTCCAGCAAGGCTCAATCTGGCAGTGTTGGACAAGACCAGATTCGGGACCGGTTGTCGCAGCGTGGAGGAAGTGATGTAGATCAGCCTTCCCCATTTCTTCTGAACCATCCCCGGAATAATTCGCCTCGTGAGCCAGACAGCGCTCATCAAGAGCAGTCTCACTCCTTGCTCCCAGTCAGCATCGTTGAGATCGGCGAAGGTGCCGGGTTTGGGTGGGCCGGTATTGTAGGCGAGAATATCTATGGTCCCAAACTTGCTCGCGGCCTGGTCGACCAGAATGTCAACGTCCGCCTTGATAGCTAGATCTGCCTTGACCGAGTACACGTCTTTGTTTCCAGTTTCCTTTACGATCGCGTCCCGGGCTTTGGAGATAGAATCTTGATCTCTGGAAGAGATTACCACTTTGCAGCCTTCTGTGGCAAGAACTTTGGCGACGCCGAGCCCGATTCCCTTGCTTGCGGCTGGGACGACCGCTACCTTGCTTCTGAGTCCGAGGTCCAAGATGGCCCCTTCCACCGATCTAAGGAGATTAAAGCTGATACTAGCTAAGAGACCCCTGATGGACAACAAGGACTACCTGAAGCGAATCGGCTATCGTGGGCAAGCTCGGCCTAACGTGAATGTTCTGCGCAGACTACACAGGAGGCACCTGCTTTCGATCCCGTTTGAGAATCTCGACATACCGTTACACAGGCCAATCATCTTGAAGGAGGCAGCTCTCTACGACAAGATCGTCAAGCATCGTCGAGGGGGATTTTGCTACGAGCTGAACGGCTTGTTTGCTAGTCTACTGAAAAAATTAGGTTTCGAAGTATCAATGCTTTCAGCCCGCGTTGCGAGAAAGGGTGGAGGTTTCAGTCCAGACTTCGACCACATGACTCTGCTTGTCCAGTTCAAAGAGCCATGGCTCGCCGACGTAGGTTTCGGAGACTCTTTCACAGAACCAAAACGGCTCGACATGTCCGGTCTACAGGCCGACCAAGGAGAGGACTACCGTCTCACTCGAAAAGATGGGTGGATCCTATTGTCCCGTAGAACCAGAGGAGACCGTTTTTGGGAGCCTCAATACAAATTCAGCCTTACGTCGCGAAGCCTGGAGGATTTCGTTCCGAGATGCCGTTGGCAACAAACATCACCAAGGTCCCACTTCAAAAAGGGCCGCCTATGCACTCGCCTGACTCCCAATGGAAGATTGACCCTTACTGATACAAAGTTCATTGTGACGCGAGGTCGTAAGAAGGTAGAGCGACCGCTCAAGAACCCTGAAGAGTTCACCGGATTGTTACGTCGGCATTTTGGTATTGACCTGAGCTGAGCTTACTCAGTTCATTACGAGGTACTTGTTCTCGAGATAGGCGACCAGTCCTGATGGATCGTATCCTTTGCCGAAGACCCGGGTGAGCAGCTCCTTCGGGGAATAGGTTGATCCAGGTTTGTGGATGTTTTCTGCCAGCCAGCTCTTTAACGGTGCTATGCTCTTGTCTCCTCTGATCGGGAGCAATCCCTTCTTCGTCAGAGCACTCCAGAGCATTCCAGCAATGATGTTTCCGAGAGAATAGCCCGGGAAGATGGCGAACGATCCCCAGCTCCAGTGGACGTCTTGGAGGACCCCATCGGCATCTTTCTCTGGTCTCTTGCCAAGATACTCCTCTATCATGTCATCCCATACAGAGGGAAGCTCCGAGACTTTGATCTTTCCCTGTAGGAGTTTCTTCTCAAGCTCGTACCTCATCGCGATATGGAAATTGTAAGTCAGTTCATCGGCTTCCACTCGGATGAGGCTTGGCTTGACCGTGTTGAAGTAGGAATAGAGTTGCTTTTGATCATAGCCCGACACAAAGCTCAGGTTAGCCTTTAGGAGCGGATAGAGCAACGGGACGAACTCTTTGCTCCTTCCAACGACATTCTCCCAGAATCTGGATTGTGACTCATGAACTCCCGCAGATACCCCCGACGCTGTCGGTGTGAGTTGCAGTTCATGGTCTACCTGAAGCTCGTAGAGAGCATGGCCGCACTCATGCATTAGTCCGAACATTGATGCCTTGAAATCCTTCGGTTCATACCTCGTCGTTATCCTCACATCATCGCTCCCGATCCTGATAGCGAAGGGATGAGTAGAAACATCCTGTCTGAATCTCGTCTCTGGCATTCCGAGGAGCCGAAGAATTTTCTCGTTCACCTGCTTCAGCGAATTAACATCATAATCTACACCCTCCAAAGCATGTTTCTCCGGAAAGACTCCTTGAGAGAGAGTCTTGGAAAGGATCTTCTTGAGCTGCGGGATGAGCATGGAAAAGATCTTGTCAAGATCAGTGATGGTCAGTCCCTCCTCGGATAGATCTAGGAGTGCATTGTACGGGTTTCCGGAAGGGTCGAGATGGTGCGCCTCTTCCCGTTTCAGCTCAGTTATTTTTTCCAGGTGGGGCTTGAAGATACTGAAGTCTGATTTCTTTCTAGCTTCTCTCCACGGTATGTTCGCATCGATTGTAGCCTTTTGTAATTCTTCGACTAGTTTCGGCGGGACTTTCTGGTAATAGTTGAGTTCTCGCTTAACGACCCGGACAACGCCCTTCTCAGCATCGTTGAGGGCCTTCAGCTTGTCAGCCTTCTCGACGGGACCCGCAAGGTCGATGGTCATTTTCTGGCGGAGCAATTCGATTTCGGATTGCGCTTGGCCTCTGGCGCTAGCTCCTGCCTCTGGCATGTTGATCTCGAGGTCCCATCCCAAGAGGGAGGAGGCATGGGTCATCGCTGCGATTGATTTGTATCGGGCAAGAAGGTCGAGGACAACGGGATTGTTGAACGGGCTCATCGAGGGACCATGCCTCTCGACTTCTAATTGCCTAAAAACGTTGAAGGATACTGGCTATCGCCGGGGGAGGCGGGGAGACCTTCTTTTGGGTATTTTGTCAGTAGGAAACTGGACCCATAGGGGCGTGTTCGCTCTCGCAAGAGCTAATACTCGTCAGAAACCAATTGTCAGAGCTATGGCAAAGGTTGTGTCCGATTTCGTGCATGTTGCGTCTACCAGCGAGATTCCTGAAGGCAAGATGAAGAAGGTCATCATCGGTAGTCAACAGGTTCTAGTTTCCAACGTGAAGGGCAAGTATTATGCTATTGGAAACGTCTGCACCCATGCAGGTGGACCCTTGGACCAGGGTATTCTCGAGGGTCAAGAGGTGCAGTGTCCCTGGCACCACTCCCACTTTGACGTCACCAGTGGGCAGGTGAAGAGAGGCCCCGCTACTAGGCCAGAGGCGGTCTATGATGTCAAGGTCGAAGCTGGCAGTATTCTAATACGACCCAAGCAGTAGCAAGTATGATCCTCGATATGCTTTAGCCTACGACTGTTTTGCGCCGCAGCTAGTGCAAAAAACTGCAGAGCTAGGAAGCTTAGCACCACACTTGAAACAGAATTTCGATTCTGCCGAAGGCTGTTGTTGCATCGTTGTCGCCGATTGCGTGGTAGCCGGAGAGAGCGCGAAGGTCTGCGGGGCAGGCTGACCCCAGCCAGGCGATGGCGGCCGGTCCTGGATGGAGAAGTACGCGACGATTTGGAAAATCAAGGCAATGAGAATGATCAGAAAGCCTACGAACACGATAGTGAGCGCCGCCCCAATTAGGTAAAGCAAACCAGTAGTTGCGAACGTGCTGACGTTCAGACGCTGTGATATCTTCTCGTAGCATCGTTTGAGAAAGACCGCTGATATGACCGTGAAAACCCAGAAGGTGCCGAGGGCGACTAGGAATGGTATGAATAATGCAGGGCCAAAGCCAAAGGGGCCGCCGAAGAAGTAGAGGAAGATTAGCCCGGAAAAGACAACTGCCCCAATTATTGCGGTTATAGCTGCGAGGATGGCGTCATCAAAAATGGTCTTGTCCTGAACGCTTTCGGAGATTTCCTTTGTTGCCAGAAGAATGAGTATCCATCCGACTAAGCTCACGCCAGGGAGGAAGACAAGAATCCCACCGATGCCGCCAAGGGTCTTGGCAGACGATAAGGAGCCCATAAGCGAGATTCTCTTGTTGTCCCGAATTTAAGGTTGGATTTGCGCGTGGTTATGCTCGGGTCTATTCTTCTTTCCAGTTCATCAGTACGCTGCCGAGTACGATGAAGAACGCTGCCAAGCCTAGGGCAATGATGGTGTTGGTCAAGGCTTGGGCTGGTTCCGAGTAGATCAACGCATCTCTCAGCCCATCGTTCACGTATGTTAGTGGCATGAAGTTGGCTATGATCTTCATGATATCGGGTAGTGTCTCGCGGGGCCAGAAGGTTCCTGCCAGGA
This sequence comes from Candidatus Bathyarchaeota archaeon, assembly GCA_005883695.1. The sequence goes on from VBBV01000005.1 coordinate 4,978, forward strand.
ACATCATCGGGAACGTTATCGCGTTGGCCGCGGCGTCCGCGCTCTCTGCTTCCTTTACGAAGTTCGCGAGCACCATACCGATGCCTGGGAAGAGGAGGGCGGCTGCTACTACAAGTCCCACTGTGTAAATGTCGATGGTG
>VBBV01000206.1:0-978 GCA_005883695.1 Candidatus Bathyarchaeota archaeon
TCAGCGGATTCTGGACCAAGGACGCGATACTCTCCTTTAGCTTCCTCGGGGGGCAATACATCCTCTACGGACTAGCTCTCACGACGGCATTCATAACAGGTTTCTACACCGTTCGAATGTTGGGCATCACACTGGCAGGAAAGCCCAGCAAGCATGTTGAGGATCTCATGGAGAGTGGAAAGCATCCCCACGAAGCTGGGTACACAATGCTCATACCCTACCTGCTTCTCGCTGTCGGTAGCCTATCGCTGGGACTACTTTACCCCCTGTATAGCGGTCCTCTGACAAAATACATCTCGGGCGCCTTCGCCTCTACTATCTACGCACTTCCGGCAGCCCCCAGCTCGCCTTCCGGTCTTACTGATCTTCTCTTGCTTTCCATGAGTACAGTTGTGGCCCTCGTGGGTGGAGAAATTGCCTACCTCCTCTATTTCCGGAAAAGCTATGAATTCAAGACCGCTATGAACCCGGTCCAGCGATTCTTCTACAAACGCTGGTATCTGGACGCCATCTACTACAAAATTTTCGTTTCGGGCTTACTCGCGGCAAGCCGCGGACTATACATGTACGTTGAACAGGGAATCTGGAACAGGCTAAACAACACAATTGGTAGAGACATCATGGCCTATTCGCGAGCGAGTGATCAGCTCGACACGCAAGTTGTAGACCGAGCCGCAAACGAGGTGGCATCGTACGGGTCCCGGCTTAGCAACCTCCTCCGAAAGCTACAGTCTGGAGTGACAGAGCAGTACGTCATCGCCTTCGCCATCGGAATAATTCTCCTCCTCGCATACATGCTATTCGTGGTAGGGGCGACCTAAATGATTGGCCTGCTGTCGATCGCAATTTTTCTCCCTGCAGTGCTCGCAGCACCAACTTTTCTGCTCGGAAGGAAGAACGCCAAGGTGGCAAAGATTCTGGGAGTTGGCACCACGGCGATCGTCTTTGGCGTCTCAATCCTAATTCTGGTCGTTTTCC
>VBBV01000206.1:1104-3798 GCA_005883695.1 Candidatus Bathyarchaeota archaeon
TCAGATTACCTTTAGACACGCTGAGTACTACGCGCTCTTTCTCATTTTCGAAACAGGAATCATCGGCGTCTTCACTTCCCTCAACCTGATTCTGTTCTATCTTTTCTGGGAGATTGTTCTCATTCCAATGTTCTTCTTCATCGGAATCTGGGGCGGACCACGGCGGAAATATGCCTCCCTGAAGTTCCTCATCTTCACCTATTCCGGTAGCGCTGTGATGCTCTTTGGTTTTCTTGCTTTATACGCCTGGACTGGAACCTCAGCCTACCCGGGAGGTCCCTCGTTCGATTACGATGTTCTGGCAGCTAGAATTCCGAATCTTGCGCTGCCGCTCCAACTCGTCGTAGCTATCACAACTTTCGTCGGATTCGCCGTCAAACTTCCAATCTTCCCACTTCACACCTGGCTCCCTGATGCTCACGTGGAGGCCCCAGCCCCAGTCAGCGTTCTCCTAGCTGGACTGCTTCTCAAGATGGGAGGCTACGGATTGATCAGATACAACCTGCTACTCTTCCCAAAGGCCGTGAGTGTGCTATGGCCCTACTTCACAACCATCGGTCTCATCACCATGATTTACGGTGCATCGGTCGCGCTCGTCGCCAAGGACATCAAGAGAATGATTGCCCTTACGAGCGTCAATCACATGGGCTACGTTCTCCTCGGAGCGTTCACTGCAACGGTTGCAGGCGTCTCAGGAGCTGTTTTCCAGATGTTCAGTCATGGACTTGCAGTTGGAATGCTCTTCCTCATGTCAGGATACATCCATGACAACACAGGAACCCGCAACATCGACGAACTGAAAGGGCTGAGAGGAAAAATGCCTCAGACTGTTACACTCCTCTTTTTGGCCTCGATGGCTGCCATGGCGGTTCCCGGCTTTGCCAATTTCATCAGTGAATACCTCGTGATCCAGGGGGCTCTCAGCGTTAGCTATCTTTTCGCAATCGCAATCGTCGCGCCAGCTCTAACGGTCGGTTACTTCCTGTGGATGTTGAGACGAGTTGCCATGACTCCCTCGATCGGTCCCAAGAACGAGTTGCACCTTCACTCGATCCTAATTCTGGTCGCGTTTCTCGTGCCATTATTGATCTTTGGCGTGTATCCTCCCCCCATACTAGGGAGCGTGATAACCCCAACGGTGGAGAAGTGGGTCGGAACCATCGTCGGTCTTGGAGCAAGGTAATCCAAATTGTCACTGCTATCGCTGACCCCGTTTCTCAGCCTAGCCGTATTCGGACTACTCGCCACTCCCGCCGGCTTTCTCAGGTTTAGAAAATCGAAGCTTGGTCTTGCGCCCTTTGTCTGCATCTTAGGTCTGGCCATTGCCCTAGTATCCACGGTATGGCTCGGGTTCACAAGCGCTTCGCCAGTATCTTTCGGAGGATTCCAAATTGATCTGTTTACCCTGTTTTTCTCAGGAGTCCTACTGATCGTAGCGATCTTCGTGACTGTTGCCTCTCTACAATACATGCGAGAGGACCCTAACAAGGGACCGTTCTTCGGACTCCTGCTCCTCTCGACCCTTGGAATGATCGTCCTGGCAGCCTCAATGGATCTAATACTGCTCTATGTGGGCTGGGGAAATTCTTCGTCCTCTCAGCACTCTCCTCCGCACTAATCGTCTATGCAATCTCTCTAGTTTTCGGCGTGACAGGCTCGACTGGGCTAACAGCCATTGCGAGCTCTCTCTCGACGGCGGGACCAGATGTTCGTCCATTCGGGGTCCTCGCGATCGTTCTGTTCATCGTGGGATTCGGGGTGAAGATGGCAGTCGTTCCCTTTCACATGTGGATACCCGATGCTTTCGAAGGAGCCCCCATGATGATTGGGGCGTTCTTGGCAGCGGGCGCGAAGATGGCAGCATTCGCGGCGGCTTTTCGAGTATTCATCGTGGGGATCTCGGCTTTCCACGTGGACTTCTACTCGACCTTTGCGATTGTTGCTGTAGTGACAATGAGTGTCGGAAACGTTGCGGCTCTGATGCAGAAGAGCTTCACACGACTACTCGCGTATTCCAGCATCGCCCAAGCTGGTTACATCCTAATGGCGCTGGCCACTCCTTTCACCGTAACCAATGTGCCGTTAGGTCTGGCGGGGGGACTCTTCCATGTTCTGAATTACGCAATTCTGAAGACGGCCGCATTCGTCGCTGCGGCCGCGGTTGCCACTAGGCTCTCTGTTACGGATCTTGAATCCTTCAATGGGTTATCTCGAAGAATGCCGCAAACATCCTTGAGTATCGCGGTAATTTTTCTCGGCCTCGCAGGAGTTCCTCCTCTAAACGGGTTTTTCAGCAAAGTAATGCTGTTTACAGGCTCGATCTATTCGCCGTACAGCTGGGGCGGTTATCTAGCATTGGCGGCGCTGATCAACAGCGGTTTCAGTATGAGCTACTACGGTTGGGTCATTAAGAGGATGTATTTTGACGAACCGGCAGATCAGTCCAGGATCCCAGAACCCCGCGTCTACATGGCTGTTCTTTGGGCTGCCACGATTCTCATCTTCGCCATAGGACTCTATCCTGACCCCTGGATTCGACTGGTTCAAGGCGCTGCCGCGGCACTAGTTCCCTCGTGAGACCACTAATCGTGCGTTGAGAAGGTCCGCTATCTCGGAGATGTCGCTGATTACCTTCTCTCTCTGAAACTGTCTCTCTTCATGACCGAATTCAATTAGGATGGTTTCAACGACGAA